>JAUHZH010000127.1 GCA_030426065.1 Gammaproteobacteria bacterium | reverse complement strand
ATCATGTGGAAGATGGCGGTCAATTACGTTCAAGGCAATTTCATCGCACCGCCCAGTGAGCACATGGAGCAAGTTGAGTAAGCCATACCGCGGACGCTTTGCCCCCGCACCCACAGGTAACTTACATCTGGGTTCATTGGTGGCCGCCATGGCCAGCTTTTTACAAGCCAAATCAGGCAATGGCCAATGGCTGATCCGGATGGAAGATTTGGATCTGCCACGCTGCGTCCCAGGTGCCGACCAAACCATCATCAAAGAACTGGCAAGGTATGGACTGGTCTCTGACGAGCCCATCATGTACCAAAGCCATCCTGAACAACAAATGCGCTACCAACGTGCATTGGACCAATTGATCGATCTTGGCTTGTGCTTTCCTTGCACTTGCAGCAGGAAATCTTTGCGCACTCACGAACGTTATCCTGGCACCTGCACCACGCATTCGTTCCCCTGTGAATTACCGCATGCCATCAGAATCAAAACCGATGACAACGATTGGGTATTCACAGACTTGATTCAAGGCAAACAAAGCCAGAACATCGCCGCTCAAGGTGGTGATTTCATCATCAAAAGAAAAGACCATTTGGTGGCATATCAATTGGCTGTGGTGGTGGATGCCCATCAGGGCATTTCTGAAGTGGTTCGCGGGTATGACATACTTGACACCACGGGTCGGCAAATTCATTTACAACATTTGCTCAACCTCAACACCCCCACCTATGCTCACTTTCCGGTGATTGCCACCCAAACAGGTCACAAGCTCAGCAAACAAAACCACGCCAAGGAAATATACGGTGAATGTCCACTTCAAATGACCCAACTGGTTTTGACTTTATTGGGCCAAAAACCACCGAAAGACCACAAAAAAACCCAGTCCAAACTGATGGACTGGGCTGTAGAAAACTGGGACTTGAATCAAGTGCCCAAAGTCAAAGAGTTGTTATGGCGTGACGCCAGGGTCAGCCATTGAAGACAAAGTTTCACACAAAGCCACGTTGTCCGTAGAGAGGCGCGACATGGGGAAACTGCCCGATATGTCGGTGCCAGTGAACTCATACGTCACCAAGGCCGAAGAACAACTTTCAAACTCAACACGCACCGTGCCCACAGCAGTGACGCTGACGGCATCGTTGGCATCAAATATACCGTTTTGGGCCAAGAAAATAGACCCTTCAAAAACATTGCCATCGAAAAAATCATCGGCAACAAACCAGCGGTGTCCAGCATCGCCCAATATCACATCCAACTGGTCTTGTGGCAGCTCGGTGTCGTAAGCAAACCAAGCCATCACCATTTTTCCAGTTTCTGGCAAAATTTCCAAATAAATCCCTTGGCCAGGTGTGGCGGGATTAAACCAGCCACCTGAAAGGGCTGCGTTCAGTGACAATGTTTCAGACAGAACGAATGCTTTATTCACATAAATAAGATTAGAAGCTTGGATGTTGCTGTTTTGTACATAATTAAGAACCGGATAAGCAAAGTTAAACTGCTGTAAAGACGCTATCAGATCCACAACATCCATGCCAGAGACCACTTCTCCAAACACAGTGAATCCACCATTTTGGTTATCCAAATTATTGGAGTTGTCTGCCAAATTGAAAAAGAATTGGCTGGTGGCGCTGTGGGGTTGGTTATTGACCTTGGCCATTGCAATGGTACCACGTGTATTTGAAACACCCGGTTCATTTGTAATGGCTGGGTCTGTGGGCACATTGCTTAAGGAGCCTGTTTGTGCATTAAAATAATGACCACCACCCTGTATCACAAAGCCTGGCACTGAACGGTGTATGATTGATTCATCATAATCGCCGTCATTGACGTAATTCAGAAAATTAGCAACATGACCAGGAGCCTCATTTTCGAACATCAAGATATCGATGTTTCCGAGTGTGGTTTCAAGTCGAACGGTGGTTGCCCAAGCAGCAGAGTGCCACAACAATAAAATTAACAATGCTTTTTTCATACTTCCTCATGTCGTTTTTGGTTGGTGACGCCGTATGGGACGTGCCCAGTTGGCGTGTGTTCGGATGCTGTTTTAACATAGGACAGCTGATCTTCAAAGAAAATATCCGCCTTAAATGATTGCAAGAACGCCGACTTGTCTTGGCCTCCAAGGAACAAAGCTTCGTCGATGCGAATGCCCCAATCCCGCAAGGTCAGAATCACGCGCTTGTGTGAAGGTGCCGACCTTGCCGTCACCAAAGCCGTGCGAATCGGTGATTCATTGGGCGGAAAAATGGCCTGGATGTCGTGTAACTGTTTGAGAAACCCTTTGAATGGCCCTGGGTTCAATGGTACGTTGTGGTTGTCCCTTTCGTTCTGTCTGAACACTTCCAGCCCGGCCTGCTGGTATATTTGCTCTGATTCATCAGAAAACAACACCGCATCACCATCAAAGGCCAGTCGAACCGGCCCATCGATGATGCCGGTCGATTTGCGGGTCATCAAATGGGCGGCAGCGTGACCGGCTTCAATGGCATTGACCACATCTTTTGAATGAGCCGATAAAAACAATTGCACACCAAAAGCCGATAAGTAAGCATAGGGCGATGCCCCATGACTGAACGCTGCTCGTTCGATGCTCAGTCCATGGTGTTCTATGGAGTTGAAAATCCGCAAACCCACATCACCCGAATTTCTTGAAATCAGGACCACTTCCACCAGGGGTTGCTGCGTTTCCGGGTCTTTGATGTCCAACAGCTTTTTCACCAAAGGAAAAGCCACACCGGGATCCAGGGGTGAATCTTCACGTGCCAGCTGGTAATCGATGTAAGCAGCCACCCCGTGATCGAGAAACACTTGATGGGCTTCATTGAGGTCAAACAGGGTGCGGGATGAGATGGCTACAGTCAGCATCGCTCACTCGAATTGTTCATTCAAAATTCGGTCTTCCAAATTGTGCTGGGGGTCGTACAAAACCCGCACCCCGATGTCGCGCCGCTCTTTGACATCAACCCGCACCACATGGCGAACTTCGAAATTGTCTGCGGTTGCACTGACGGGGCGTTTTTTGTTTGAAAGCACCTGGAAACTGAAAGTGGCGTGAGAAGGCAGTATTGCCCCGCGCCAACGCCTGGGTCTGAATGGGCTGATGGGCGTCAAAGCCAAAATGTCACTGCCCATGGGAATCACAGGCCCGTGGGCAGACAGGTTGTAGGCTGTGCTGCCGGCAGCAGTGGCCACCAAGATCCCATCCCCAACCAATCGCTCGATTTTGACCAGGTCATTGATTTTGACTTGGATGTGTGCCGATTGTCGGGTTTGCCGCAACATCGAAACTTCATTGATGGCCAAAGAAGTTTTGATGTCACCGTTGATTTGATGGGCCGTCATTTCCAAAGGGTGAAGCACGGTGTTTTTAGCTGCTTGTATGCGTTCAATCAGTTCGTTGTCTCGGTAGGCGTTCATCAGGAACCCCACCGTTCCCCGAGACAAGCCAAACACCGGTTTGTCCTGATTCATCATTTGGTGCAAACAGTGCAACATGAACCCATCACCTCCCAAAGCGACAATGACATCCGCTTCTTCAGTGGGCACTTGCCCATATCGTTGGGTCAATTTTTTCAAAGCCGTTCTGGCTTTGTGAGATTGGCTGGCTAGGAATGATAATTTCATGACAGACGGATCAATTTTGTTGTGCCCTAAAAACGTTTCATCAGTTTAACTGATTGGCCACCAAAAAGGGCGATTGACTGCGCTGTAAAATCATCGCTGAACCGTCGTTGGCCCGGCGCAGCAGCGCGTAGCTGATTTGCAAACTGTTTTCCATTTGGACACTGGATTGGGCTTCAATGTGGGTGGTTTGGGTACTGATCAGTTGTTCCATCCGTTCTTTGAATCCCGTTTGGTTACTTAAGATTTGGATTTCACCCTTTTGGAAAAAATCATTCAATCGATTGAAATGTGCTTGGCCATCTTGATATATGCTGTTCGCCACCGGTGGTGTGATGCTGTTGTGAAGCGCCCTGATCATCAAAGGCGGCATGGTGTTGATGTTCATTCTTGTGGCAGGACCACGAACCGGCAGCACACACAAATAGGGTTGCAAGCTTTGGTGGATTTCGGGAGTGATGGCATCAAGCAACATCAGTTGATTTTGATGCAAAAATGGCCCACTGGCGGTGTGGTATCCCGGGGAGCGACCCGCATAATGGCTGTTTTCAGCCCCTTGTGGCCGAGGCAACTGATCGGGATCAAGCCAATCTATCATCTGATCTGCAATCGCCAGATCCAACGACATCAATGACAACAAGCGATTCAAATAATCATGGTGCGGTTCAGAAACTTGACCATCTCGCCACAGGTTATTAACATTGAAACAATGGTTCATGCCTGTCAAACGACCCGACACCGTGGCTGATTCGACTGGCATGTTTTGAATCCCTTGTAACCAACCATCCTGAGCTCCGTCACTGGGCGTGTCATCGTTTTCATAGTCTTGTCGCAGCACGTCACTGGCCCACAACATCAAGCCATGAGCCAAATGTTTGGCTTGCAATTGCTGTTTGATGTAGTTCATCCTCGCCAAGTCAGCAGAAGTCCCATACCACAGACTGGTTGCCAAAGCCGAAGCCAAAGCCACCAAAAGCAAGGCCATCAACATGGCCATACCCGATTGTTTATGCCGGGGCGCCTCCCCTGATCTGCCCATGTTCATGTTCCGCTCCAAGGTGTCAACAGCCATTCAGACCGCCGCTCTTGGTCATCAACCAACTGGCATTTGATGTGTTTGGGCAAAGCTTGCAACGCTTGATTGCTTTGTGGCCATTGTGGACTGACCTGACCATCGAAACCTTTGTATTCACAACGAAATTGTTTTATGTCGGCCATCACTTGGGCTTGCCATTGCTGCTCATCGTGGCGCTGTAACCAGGGTCTGGTGGCGCGGTATAACTGACCCCCTCGCCAATACCAAGCCACTTGTACCACATCATGAATGGGCGTTTGTGACGCGTCACTGTGGGGCATCAAAGCAGACTGGAAGCGCATCAGTTCAAAGCGATTGGATTGACCGCTGAAAGGTGAATCGGTGCCCTGTGGCTCATTCAAGGCCATTTGGACGTCTTGTGTGATTCTGAACGCCATCAAGTTGCGGCTGCGCCATTCCGACTCTTGCTGACCCACTCGCTCTTCCGCCAACATCAAGGATTGAATGCCCAGCAGACCCATGCCGGCCATGATTGCCAGGATGGCTGTGGCTATCAACAACTCCAATAAAGTCATGCCTGATTGCTGCTTCATTGTGACTTGAATCCTGTCAATTGAGCCAAGGCATGATCCTGTGTGCGGTTGGCGTAGACCGTGACCAGTACTTTGGCGATTCGGGGGTTGTTGGTGGCGCTGACTTCTGCTTGCCAGTGCCAATCGTTGGACTCAAAAGTTTGCTGTCCTTGGTGCGTTCCCGATTGCAACCCAGTTGTCTGGTACATTTGCATCAACACCTGATCGGCCACTTGGTGTGCAGCACTGCTTTTTTGTAACTGTGCCAATGTCAATGCATTGTTTTGTCCTGATTGCACTAAAGCAGCAAAACCAATGCTCATCACCAACAAAGCCAAAAGCACTTCCAACAAAGTGAAACCTTTAGCCATCAAACCACCCTTGCTCGATGCGATCAACGCCGGTACTGTTCAATTGATAGACAAAGGCCTGTCCATCGGCCTCACCAGCAATGCGGATGTCAAACGCTGACAGCTGCCCATTGGGGTCGCAAATGACATGTGGCTTGGCATGGAATTCGGGTTCCATTTCTTGCAAACGCCCCTGAAGGAACAATGACCAGTTGAGTGTGGGTTCTGGAACCAGTGGGAGCAGCCACTCGTCGTCAAATGTTTGCCATTCTGTGCCTGTGTATTCAATGAATTGATGGCTTGATTGGTTGAACTCCAGTGCCAAATGGCGGTTCTCAAACAATGATTTTTCACACATCAAAGACAACTTTTTGACCAACCACTGGCCTTGTTGTTTCGCCACTGAAGACAAACTACCCGGTGTGGTCATCCGCACCCCGGCTGCCACCATGATCAGTACAATCACCAACACCAAAAGCATTTCCAGCAAAGTGAAGCCTTGCTCAGGACGGTTCACATCACCTGAGTTCAGATGTTCACCAGTTGCCAATGTCGGCATTGACACCTTCACCACCAGGCTGACCGTCTTGACCGAATGAATAAATGTCAATGTCACTGTGGTTACCTGGATTCAAATACTGATAATCATTACCCCAAGGGTCTTTGGGTAAGGATTCAACATAGCCATTGGGGTTCCAGTTCTTGGCTTCTGGCAGGCCGGATGGCTTGCTCACCAAAGCATTCAATCCTTGGGAAGTCGATGGGTAATTGAAATTATCGAGTTTATAAACGGACAAAGACGTCTTCAACGCGGAAATGTCGCTTTGTGCTCGTGCGACCCTGGCATCATCAGTGCGGTCCATCAACTGAGGCACCACCGCAACGGCCAAAATACTTAAAATGACCACCACGATCAAAATTTCCATCAAGGTGTAACCCTTTTGTCTTGAGTTTTTTCTCATACCTGATTGAGTTCATCAAAGAGATTGATTATATTCTTTAATTTCCTCATCGACAAATTTACAGTGAGAATTTCACGGATTCACATCAATCAGCACAGTGATGGCATCACAGATTCACTCACCATAGAAGGTGAACAAGCC
>JAUHZH010000126.1 GCA_030426065.1 Gammaproteobacteria bacterium | reverse complement strand
TGGTTGATGATCGTGGTTTTACCTGATCCAACACTGCCTATGAATGCCAATTTTTTATGCATGATGCCCCCTTAAGCGCTCTTACCAAAAAGTTTCTGTTTAAGTCGACTTAAAAAGCCGGACGGTTTGGGTTTTGCTTGTGTGATTTGTGCCACCTTGTTGTCGTGATTTTTGGTGGCCACACACAATCCAGACAAGCAGGATGCATTGAGGAAACTGATGATTTCTTTCTCATCAAACTCATGGTGTTTATTCAGCGATTCAAAAGATTCAGCACGGCGCCACAAAATGGCACTCATGGAAATGAAACTGTTTTTGAATTTTAAACAACCGTAATCTGGCCAATGCGTTTGCTTGAATGCGACATGAGGTTGGGCGAATTCCGGATTGATCAACTGGGTGTCATGCATCATCCCCATGTGCCAGAGAAAATGGCTGGCGAGGGTGTTGAAACGCATGGCATTGACATCGATTATTTTATCCGGATTCAAATATTTGATGTTTTGCGGCTTGGCAAACAACTCATTTTTTATGGTCGACAAATTGAGTGGCACATTGGACCAAATTTGATCCTTCTCTTTGTCAATGATGATTTCGGTTTTTTCTAAGCCTTTGATTTGCATCAACACCTTCACCTGTGATGACATGTACCTGGATACGTGTGTCAACAAGGAATTGGGGTCATTGGACACCGCCGTTGATTGGGTGTCGATGCTGCTTTTCAACTCCCCTTTTGAGATCTGATCAAACAGAATCCTCAGGTTTTTGGGGTTGATGTTGGCCCCGATGCTGATGCGTTTACCCTGTTCTTTGAGCAAAGCATAGTACTCAGAACCATGTTGGTAAAAATCTTGGGAAATGAAGACTTGATGTTGACCTTTATCTTGATATAACCATGAGTACTCCTCCTCTTCAACATAATCCGAATGGAGGATGTTAATCACTGATTTCAGTAGTGCCAGATCCCTTCCTTCGAGAGAACTGGATACGATTAACTGCATGGTTATCCTTTATTTTTATAATTATTTCAGAGCAAACGTATGGTTAATTTTATTTATAAATATAAATAGGGTCGACTTGCTCTTATTTAGACCTTTTTAATATTCAAGGTTTTTAGGACATACGACTTGGACGGGTATGCAGACACCTTTTTCTCAGGTCTTAATTACATTATTTTATAAATTTTGAACGATGTCAATGACTATTCTGAAAAATGTGACTTCAGTCACTGAAGGTATTTAAGCCACTGAAAGTTAACATGATTTTCATATATGAATGGTATCTTGAATTGATTTCACTTAGACAATTTCTCAAAAAAAGTGTGAAACACATCATCAAATCCACCATTACTCATAAAAATCACCACATCACCCGATTGGGTGATATTAACCAACTGATTCAAGACCTGTTGCGTGTTGTTTACCATCAACACACCTTGTTTTTTTAGCGCCTTCATGGCAGAAACGTCCCAATCGCTCCAATCAGGATAAACCAAGAAGCACACATTTGCACACGAAACCGCTTGGGGTAATTGAGCCGCATGGGCACCTGATCGCATTGAGTTACTGCGTGGTTCTATGACACAGACAACACGTGCACCAGGGTGCTTGGTTTGTGCACCTTTGATCGTCGTTTCTATGGCCGTGGGGTGGTGGGCAAAATCGTCATAAATGGTCACGCCTTTTGCGGTGCCGATGTGCTCCATCCTTCTTTTGACATTTTGAAATTTGGCCAAGGATGTCGCAGACTGTTGAAGATCCACGCCTGCATGCTGTGCCGCCAACATGGCGGCCAATGCATTCAGTTGGTTGTGTTGACCCGGAATGTCCCAAACAATTTCTGCCACTGCCTCATCTTGCTGCATGATGGCAAATCCATCAGGGTGACTGGGGTCTGGTTTGACCCAATAGTCAGCCGCTTTGCTGAGCCCAAAACTGACCGTTGGTGTCCAACAGCCCATGTCAAGAACCGCTTGCAAGTTGGCGTCTTCTTTGTTGACCACCAACAAGCCGTCTTGGGGAATGGTTCGGACCAGGTGATGAAACTGCTTTTTGATGGCGGCCAGATTTTCAAAAATGTCGGCATGATCAAATTCCAAGTTATTCAAGATCACCACCCGGCTGTGGTAATGGACAAACTTGGATCGTTTATCGAAAAAAGCCGAATCATACTCATCCGCCTCAATGACAAACGCATCGCTTTCTGTGAGTCTGGCGGATTGTTCAAAATGATGACAAACACCACCAATCAAAAACCCAGGGGCCATGCCATTGTCTTCTAAAATCCAAGCCAACATGGAAGATGTGGTGGTTTTTCCGTGGGTGCCTGCAACAGAATAAACGGTTTTTTGACGCAGCACATGATCTCCCAACCATTGTGGCCCAGACACATATTGGGTTGGGTTGGAAAGCAAGTATTCCGTGGCATCCATCCCACGCGTCATGACATTCCCAACAATGACCTGGTCGGGAGAATCCCGCAGCGGCTCCGCTGAATAGCCATTGTGAATGGTGATGCCAAGCCGTTCCAGTTGTGTGCTCATGGGCGGGTACACATTTTGGTCTGAACCCGTGACTTGGTGACCTGACTGCCTTGCGATGGCCGCGATGCCGCCCATAAAGGTTCCGCAAATACCAAGGATGTGAAAGTGAGCCATAGGAAAATAAAAAACAGTTTAGCGAGGGTGGTGCTGAACTACAAGTGGGATTTTGTATGGTTTTGCGGCTATAATGTGGCACCGAAGAATTCAACCCATACTGTTTAATGCGCACAACACTTCGCTTCATTTGCCGTTTGATCGTGTTTGTCATGGCCTTGATTTTGGTTCTGCCTTGGGTGGTTGTGGGCATCTTGCTGGCCAAAATCTGTCATTGGCGTTCACTCAATGAATGGTTGCTGACCCGCTGGTCACGGCTGTTACTGGGCATATTTGGCTTGTCCATATCCATCCATGGTCGGCTGCCTGACCACCCAGTTTTCATCGTCGCCAATCACGTTTCTTGGCTCGACATTCCGGTGATCCACAGTTTCACCCAAGCTGGTTTTGTCGGTAAAAAAGAAATCAAGTACTGGCCCATTCTCGGCTGGTTGGCCATGTTGGGTGACACCATATTCATTCAGCGGGGCAACCAAAACTCAAGAAAACAAGTGCTTGAGTCGCTGAAAAAAAGGTTGTCACAGGGCAGGTCGGTGGCGGTTTTCCCCGAAGGACGGGTCACCGATGGCAGTCAATTGGGTCGTTTCCATCGCCAATTATTGAAAGCTGCAGCAGACACCGGAACACCAGTGGTTCCAATTGCCATCAAATTCATCACCGCCGAAGGCACGCGAAATGACCAGATCGGGTTCATCAACAACGAGTGGTTCATTGTCCATGTTTGTCGTTTGTTGACCCTGCCCAGTTCGCACGTTGAGATACATTGCGGTCACGGCTTGTCTTGTGAAGTTGGCAACACCCGATTGACCACCGCGCAAGCGCGTGAATTTGTGGCTCACAAACTGACAGAAAATGATTATTTGCCCCGCGCCCATACGGCCTAAGAACCCTCACATACAATCGTTTTTGGCTTCCAGCCGCCTGCGTTTGTGGCGTTTACCCAAAAACCCCAGGTTCCGAGAGGACAGCCAAACCGCGCTCATTGAGACACCGCTGGCCACCTTAGAGGCCCATTGCTCCATACAAGCTGGTGACGATTTGGTCGTCATCATCCATGGCTGGGAAGGCAGTGCCAACTCCACTTATGTTCAACTGCTGGCCCACCGGCTGTACCAATCTGATTGTTCTGTGGTGCGCCTGAACATGCGCGACCACGGCGACACACACCACCTCAATGATGCTTTGTTCCATTCATGCCGCATCGATGAAATGGTTGCTGCACTGAATTGGATTGCAGACCAACACCCCAACAAACAAATCAGCTTGACGGGGTTTTCCTTGGGTGGCAACTTCGCTTTGCGGATGGCTTCGAAAAGTCAAAAAGCTTTGAAAAAAGTGGTGGCCATTTCTCCACCCATCAACCCGCAAAATGCCATGGCGGCGATTCAAGATGCCCAAGTTTACCAACAGTATTTCTTGAAGAAATGGCGCAAGTCACTGCAAATCAAACAAGACCATTTTCCACATTTGTTTGAAGGCCATGACTGGCAAAAAGAACAGTCATTGGCGCAATTGACGGCAGACTTTGTCATCCGCCACACCGAGTATGACAGTGCTTCTGCCTACTTCAAAGGCTACAGCATCAGTCCTGAAGTGGTCAAAGGCATACAAAGTGACGCCACCATCATCAGTTCTTGGGATGATCCCGTGATTCCTTTCGCTGATTTGAGTACAATAGACCGTTTGCCACAAGTCAAAATCATCGCCGTCCCACATGGCGGACATTGTGGCTTTATCCAAGGGTGGTCGATGCGCTCTTGGGTCGAAGATTACATCGTTAATGAGATTTGTCATGAGTCAACTTGAACACTACAAGGAACTGTATCAAAAAGGACAGTTCAAAGAAGCCATTGAAGGCTGCCAATCGTTGTTGGCCACAGAAAAAAACAACGACGACTTACATTTTTGTTTGGCACTGGCTTTGGCCAAAACCAATGAACTTGACCAGGCTTTGGAACACACCAATGCCGCTTTGGGATTGGAACCACATGCCGAACGCTATTTGCAGTTCAAAGGCCAGCTGCTGATGGGATTGGGACAATGGGATCAAGCCGTTAAAGCGTTCAATGCCTCCCTCCAAGAAAATCCCAACCTGTTTTATTCTTACTTGGCCCTTGGTGACATTTACACCATCCAGCAGAAGCCAGAAAAAGCCAAAAAACAGTTTGAACTGGCATTGAAAGTTCATGAGTCGGCATTACCAGCCATCATCAAAATGGCCCGACTGGACGTCATCAAAGGCGACAGCCAAAACGCGTTTGACACCTTGCAACAAGCCGAACTTCAGTACCCACATGATGCTTCATTGAAAATCCAATTGGGCATGGTCAAGTTGGAAATGGGCGAACCGGGTTTGGCCGAAGTGTATTTCAGAAGCGTACTCCAAACCGCGCCTGATCACCTGGTGGCCAAAGCCATGTTGGCCTTGTGTCTGGTCGCCGTCGATCAACAACAAGCCGCACAATTGATCACCGGTTTGATCAATGAAAATGCCAAAGTGCCAGAAGTGATGGTGGCCATGGGCATGATCTATCACCACACCAACCGCCACAAGCAGGCCTTGGTTTTTCTTGAACCTGCTGCCCGTTCAGGTTTGGCTTTGCCCAGCTGGGTCATGGCTTATGCCAAATCCTTGGCCATGACAGGCGAACAAGAAGCTGCTGTTGAGGTGTTGAAAAAGCAATTGGAACAAGGCAACAATCCCATGGTGTTGATGTTGTTGGGCCAGATTTTTCAGCAGCAAAGCGATTTCAGCAAAGCCGCTTACACATTCAAAGGCATCAAAAACACGTCGCACCTGTACCCTCAAGCCCAGATGAAACTGGCCGAAACCCTGTACCAAAAAGGCGAGTATGATGAATCTTTGAAAGTCACTGGCCTGATGATCAAAAAAGACTCCAATCACCCGGCTGCTTTGAAGCTGTCAATCAATGGACTGGCGAAGCTGAACCGATTCGAGCAGGCTTTGCAGTTGATGGACGGCATTGATGCCGATAAGCAAACCGAAGATTTCAACCACTTGATGTCGTTCTATCGCGGCCTGCTGTCTGATGCCTTGGGTCAATATTCACAAGCTTGGGACGCATTCAAGCAAATCGAAAGGCCTGAAGTTGAAGCCATGGAATTGTTGAGTGATGAGCAAGAAAAGCAGATCGCCTCTTGGCCTCAAGAAACCGCCGATTCAGACATCGTCCTGTTGTTTGCTGATGCCGCAACGGGTCAACATGAATTTGTCAACTGGCTCCTCAACAACAACCATTCGGTTTTGTTGGATCGTTTTTCAGATCAACCCAGAGGTGATGTGTTCGACAACATCAAAACACTCGACGAACTGGCCGTTTTGGGTGAAACGCAAGTCCATTTGTTGCGCAAAAAATACCTGAAACGCAACCGCACCATGGTCAAATCAGAAGCTGTGAAAATCATTGATTGTTTGCCATTTTCTATGGCACATGCTGCCATTGCCAAGAAAATATTTCCTGGCATCAAAGTGGTATTGCTGTCACGTAATTTTGCTGATTACCGCTTACACAACCAGATTTTTGGCACCGACCAAGTGCATTTTTCTCAATTCACCAAAGTGGTCAATCAGATGATAGCCATGGGCATAGACCTGACGGTGGTTGACATTGATGAGTGGCAAGCCAATGAAGCTGATGTGTTGACTGCAGACCATTTTTGGCGAGCAATCCCAGGCTTATCAACACAAATCTCGCTCCAGCTTGGAACAATTCATGATGCCTCACATGCATTGGAAGCATTACAAAGAAATGATGAATTAATGACTGAAGCGCTGCAATGGTTGGGCTTGGCCTTGATTCAAGGCTTGACTGAATACTTGCCCATTTCTTCTTCTGCACATTTGATTTTGCTGTCTTATTTTTCGGGATGGCAATATCAGGGTTTGGTGGTTGATATTGCAGCCCATTTTGGAACATTGCTGGCTGTCTTGTTGTATTACAGAAAGCAAGTCGGCGACATATTACTGGGCCGTGATTCAACCCTATTCTTTTACTTGCTGGTCTCAGCGTTGCCTTTGGATGTGGCTGGTTTG
>JAUHZH010000461.1 GCA_030426065.1 Gammaproteobacteria bacterium | reverse complement strand
GTCGGCGTAACTCCCGGTGCCATCGGTGTCACCGATTGGGTCGTTGGCCACTGGGCTGGCTGCATTCCAATCGCTGGTTTGACCATCCACAATGATGTTCATTGCCCAAGCCGTTCCAACCACCATCAACATGATCATGCTGCTTTTCAGGCGGTTGTTGAGTTGTTTGCGGCTGACCCACAGGATCAGCCCGGCCATCATGACCAAGCCCAACAATCCCAGGGCAGGCACAGGAAAGGCGAAGCCGAGGAATATGGGGCCACCGTTGTTGCCGGTCAGAACCACATCCGATGCCGCCGTGGATTCGGTGGCAAAATAAAACAAGACATTTCCTGAGGTATTGATTCCCAAGTGTGATGTGTTGAATCCGACTTCAACAACATCGCTGCCATTGAAACCACCATTTAAGCCCAGTGCAGCTTGTCCAGCAGTCTGACCCGAACCAAAAATACCACCCTGGCACTGGTGGATTTGGTTGTCAATGATGTTGGGAGGCAATTGACTGTCTGTGGTGACGGTATAGCGGGCATCAACACCCGATACACTGCCGCCCAGGCTGGGCCAGTTGACATCACAACCGGTACTCGGGTTGTTGTCGGTGTCAGAATAAATGTGGTATTGACGGTTTTGTGCGTTGGCATCAGACAGCACCAGCATGCCTGCCAAGATCAACAGTGCGGCTTTAACGAATTTCATGTGTTCCCAGTCCCCTTTTTGGTGAATGTGTGTGATTAATTAAGTTAAATTACCATAAAACAACGGTTCAATGTTGTCAATTCATAGTGTCGTTAAGTTGGCTTATATCTCACTCGCATTGATGATAAAATTGAACCCATGACATTTGTATGAAGTCAGTTGTTTCATATAACCTATCAGGATGCACCACATGAAAAAAATGATGACACCCATCGCGCTCTTGCTGTTGTTGTTCGGAACGTCTCAAGCCGATCAACATTCAGCTGAATCATTGCTCAACGCATTGCGAAAAGACCTGATGTCTTTAAAAGCGGAATTTCTTCAGTATCAAGTCACAGAAGACAATAAAAAAGAAGATGAAAATACCGGTCGGGTTTGGTTAAAGGCCCCCGATCAGTTCCGCTGGCATTACCAAACACCGATGGAGCAGTTGATTGTGGCCGATGGTAAAAAGGTTTGGGTTTATGATGAAGATTTGGAACAGGTCACGGTCAAAGCACAAAACAACAAGCTCAACCCCATTTATGTGATCATCAATGAAAAACTGAGTGAACAGAATTACACTTACAAGCTGGAAGCCTCCAGTCAAGGTGTGGATTGGATCAGTTTGACGCCCAAAGATGACAAAGCAGAAGTTAAAAATGTTTGGTTGGCCATCAAAGAGAACACCATCCACCGCATCAAAGTG
>JAUHZH010000125.1 GCA_030426065.1 Gammaproteobacteria bacterium | reverse complement strand
GAAGTCTATACATCGTGGCTTTATGACCTCCATGGGCAAACACAGCCTTCGACAAGCTCAGGCGTCTTCCTGGTACCAAGTCGGCTGAGTTCGATTCAGCGTGAGGATGAACGCCATAGCAAAACACAGCCTTTGACAAGCTCAGGCGTCTTCCTGGTGCCAAGTCGGCTGAGCTTGTCGAAGCCCCCACAATCTGATTTTCCGTTAAAAAAAATTGGAAATTTTTTTGGGGAAGCTCCGTTTAACAAAAAAATAACAAAAATATTTTGACATTGGGTTTGATTTGAAGATAATCATTCACCCATTGGCGAGGGTCGCCAATGAAATTTCCATCCAAAACTGATTTAAGGAGGCTTTTATGAAACAACAACTTGACACACACAATGCACAATAAGCCTTTCGACCACATCCGTTTGAAGGGCTGACGCCTTTCAGACTTTCCAAATACTCAAAAGCCTGAATGGTGTCACATTCAGGCTTTTTTATGCTTTGCAGAAAAAGGAGAACGTCCTTCTGTCTGCGAATGTCATTCAAAAAGCCCATTACACTTTTTATTAGGAGGTGTGCCATGGGCATACAATTAACAATCAATAAAGCGCGTGTTCCAATCAAAATTTACACAGAGGACATTGCGCCACAGGCAATCAACCAATTGGTGAACATTGCCAACTTACCAATCGTGCATCACCACGTTGCTGCGATGCCAGATGTGCATTTGGGGATTGGAGCCACCGTGGGTTCGGTGATTCCCACTTTGAATGCAGTGATTCCAGCGGCGGTGGGTGTGGACATTGGCTGCGGCATGAATGCGGTGCGAACCAGTTTAACGGCGAGTGATTTGCCGGATAATTTGTACAGCGTGCGACGCGAAATAGAAAAGCGGGTACCCGTGGGATTCAACCACCACAGCAGGACGGTGGTTAATCGTTCAACCGTGAATGGTTTGGACAAACCGCTGGATCGGATGGTGGGCAAACACCCCGCCATCATGAAAATGTTGAAAAACTTCAACCGCACTTGGCATCGCCAGCTGGGCACTTTGGGTGGCGGTAACCACTTCATTGAGCTTTGTCTGGATGAAAATGACGATGTTTGGATCATGTTGCATTCTGGGTCGCGAGGCATAGGCAATGTGATTGGTCGCTATTTCATCAACATCGCCAAGAAAGAGATGCAAAGGCATCAGCAGCACTTGCCTGATGTCAATTTGTCTTACTTGCGAGAGGGCAGCCAACATTTTGATGACTATGTGGCGGCGGTGGACTGGGCTCAGGAATATGCCTGGATCAACCGACAAGAGATGATGAAATTGGTGGTGGAAGCGCTGAAAGCGTCGAAATTACCCGAGTTCACCTTGACCAAAAAGGCGATCAATTGCCACCACAATTACATTTCACACGAAACGCATTTCGGTGAAAAAGTCATTGTGACACGCAAAGGAGCGATCCGAGCAGGTGAGGGTGAATACGGCATCATTCCAGGATCCATGGGAGCCAAGTCATTCATCGTTCGAGGCAAAGGCTCAGCCATGAGTTTTTGTTCTTGCTCACATGGGGCAGGGCGCAGCATGAGCCGTTCAGAGGCCAAACGGTCGTTCAATACCCGTGATTTGGACGAACAGACACGTGGGGTTGAGTGCCGCAAAGACAAAGGGGTGTTGGATGAAATTCCAGGCGCCTACAAAGACATTGACCAAGTGATGGCGAATCAAAGTGATTTGGTCGACATCGTTCACACTTTGAAACAAGTGGTTTGCGTCAAAGGTTAAATTAAAACAGGGTCATAAACCATGGCCCTAAAGGAGAAGTATATGAAAAACAAAAATCGATTTCTGACCATTAAAAACATGAAAAATCAACAAGATACACTGAATAAAGAGAATGATCATGAACAAAGAATTATTGGACGAATTGTTGTTTTGCTTGAATGAAGATAAGAACGTCGTGCATTACTTTAAAGACAAGTATTGTTTGTTCTTGTTGCAGCAATGCATCAGCAACAAAACAAAAATACAAACCTTAAAACAAGGACCGATGTCTCACTTGCTGCAGAAGCCAGTGGTAAAAAAATGGTTGGCCACATGTGGTGGTCAGCACATCACGCCGTGGATGACAGAAGCATTGTGGCAACAAGATTTACATCACTTCACATTGACTCTGGGGTCATGGGGTGGAGACAAGGCGTATTGGCAACAAACTTGCAGATCAGGCTATAACTTGGTTCTGCAGTTGAATTTTGCTGAAAGCCACAAGCACCTGGTGAATGGCGTGTTGAAGGAAAAAGGCAACCAATTCAAGTCTTGGGGACATCCGATACATGAGGACAAGCAAACATTGGCTTGGGCCCGCTTGGATGTGGCGGATGATTTGTCAGAAGTGTTGATAGAAGAGGTGCAAAACGACTGGTTGAGAAAGGCCTTGAATTGGCACCGCTATTTGTCAAAACCTGAACACAGAGGAAAACTAGAAAAACATGGTTTTTCAAAGTGGGAACGGTTAGATGCGTATGTAAAATCATGCATCGAACCATTGATTCCTATTTGGCATGAAGCGATGTTGTGCGCAACATTGGAGTTCATCAGGAATCAATTGGGTGCCGCCGACGTTTATATGTATGAACATGAAACAGGCTGTGCACTGAAAGAAATAGACAGTGACTCACAGCCACCGAGGTCTTTGTACACCAAACTGCCCAAACAGTTTGGCTTTAAGCTGACACATGAAGCACCGAATTTTCTTAAAAATGAACGCATGGTTAAAAGCAAAATCAAACGTTTTGAGAAGAAAAAACCGACTTCATGGTTTTATTTGAATTTTAATGAACTGAAGGAGATGAAACATGCCTCATAATAACAGGCGAGTAATTCGCAATCCCGTGGCCCAAGCGGCCATCCTGCGCAAAGGTGGGGTGCATGACAAAAGCACCAAAGCCAAGCGTCAGAACAACAAACAGGCGTTGAAACGCCAACTGAGAGAAGGCCGGGCTGACCGGCCTTTTTTTATGCCTGAAAGGATGGTGCCGTTAAAACCCCGACAAGCCATTGATGCATGAATTAGAAGGAACCAATTGGTCATTGAGGTGTCATTTTTATTTAATGGTAACTTTTTAACTCATTGAATCGTTACTTCATTAACCAAGCACCAGACCCGTGTCGGGTCGTTAAGGGCAATTGCAAAAGAGGTCAAAATGGGAACAACAAAAGACAATGATTCTTGGTGGTTGAGGCTGTGTGCCTTTTTGTCACTGACAGACGCGGATGTGCTGCGTGAGACAGGCCGATATGATCGGATGCTGGCATATGCCATGGTGTTCAGGCAATTGGTGACCTTTGCTTTCACCTTTTTGCTGTTTTCATATGGTGTTTCTTTGTTCCTCTCGCCTGTGGCCGCATACACCATTGGCTTTGTCTTTGCCTTGACCTTGTTCTTTCTCGATCAAGCCATCATTGGTTCTGACTGGGCTTTGAGGAATCCCTTCAAAAAAGGCATTCCTTGGCGCATGATGTTGGGCTTGATTCCGAGGTTGGCGTATTCACTGATCATTGCCATTGGTTTGGCCACACTGGCGGAAATATCATTGCAAGCCAATGCCATTGATGAACAGATTCAAAAGGACGTGGTACAAAACAACCAAGAGTATTTCAGGCGCATGGCCACTTATGAAGCTGAATTGGACACCACCGTCGATGCCACGGCACAAAAAATCAGCGATACACAAGGTCAAATCAATGCCATCAAAGCACGCCAGGAGTTGATCAAAAACACCGAACAAGCCTACGACGAACAAACCATTGCAGGCAGTTTAGATCATTACCGCGTGACTTTAGAAGAGTTGCAACGTGATCAAAAGAACACCATCAATGCCATTGCAGAACAGAACGAGCGGTTGAGCCAAACCCGACAAGATTACCAATTCTGGTTCAATGAAGCGATCCTTGAGCGCACAGGTAAGGATGGCAGGGCGCCGACTGAAGGTCCCAAATACCAAAGGGCTGTGAAAACTTACACTGAATTGGAGGGCATGATCCCCATCATTGAAGCGGAAATTGCGGCACAAAAAGAACGGTTGGCGAGCATAGAACAAGACATTTTGGCCAACAATGAACAGTTGAATGATTTGCAG
This sequence comes from Gammaproteobacteria bacterium, assembly GCA_030426065.1. Lineage (GTDB taxonomy): Bacteria > Pseudomonadota > Gammaproteobacteria > Xanthomonadales > Marinicellaceae > Marinicella. The sequence continues at coordinate 2,589 of JAUHZH010000125.1, read as the reverse complement.
CTGAAGTCCAATGCTTTGAGTGAGCAAGCCACAGAATTGACCGTCAATGATGACCAAATGGGCCAATTGAATGCCAGCTTGTCAGAGCTGGAACAGCAACACAGCGCCCAAGTGGCTGATAAACAAGAAAAGTTAGCGGACTACCGCCAAAAACTGATCAATGATGGCTTGTTTTATGAACAAAAAACTGGCCTGTTGGTGCGTTACCTTGCTTTGAATAAAATCCACAGTGACCCTCAGCTCGGTGAGGTGGCGGTGTTGTTCAGTGCGATGCTGAAAATCTTTTTCATTGCGATTGAGTTGATGCCGGTGATCATCAAGTTGTTTTTCTCTCCTTTCAGTTTTTACTCTTTGCGGATGTACCGCAAAATGCAAGTCGCTTTGTTGGAAGAGCAGGCGTTGTTGGAAGCTGCTGAAAGGCATTACAAAGAAAACAAAAAGCCGCACGGTGACCCACCTTTGATCACGGTGGAACAGCAAATATAGTGACCACAAATGAGCATAAAAAAAGCCACTCCAAAAGGGGTGGCTTTTTTTGTTCCCGGTTTGAAAGCTTATAAAGCTTCTATGATTCCAGCGGCGCCCATGCCGGTGCCGATACACATGGTGACCATGCCGTATTTGCCGCCGGTGCGACGCAAACCGTGGATGGCGGTGGCAGCACGACAAGCGCCTGTGGCACCCAAAGGGTGACCCAAAGCGATGGCGCCACCGTTGGGATTGACTTTCTCTGGGTTCAATTCCAGTTCATTGATGACGGCCAATGATTGTGCTGCAAATGCTTCATTCAATTCAATCCAATCCAAATCATCTTGTTTGATGCCGGTCAGTGACAACACTTTTGGAATCGCTTTGATGGGGCCAATGCCCATGATTTCAGGTGGCACACCAGCCACGGAAAAACCATGGAAAACAGCAATTGGGGTCAAGTTATCTCGCTTGAGCACTTCTTCATTGCAAAGCAACAACGCACCAGCGCCATCAGACATTTGTGAAGCATTGCCTGCAGTGACTGAACCACCCATGCGAAAAACGGGGCGCAGCCTCGACAAGGTTTCAGGTGTCGATCCGGGCCTTGGGCCTTCGTCTGTGTCCACGACACGGCTTGAGTGAACCGCTTCGCCAGTGGCCAAATTGGGCTTGGATGAATTGATTTCAAAATCGATGATTTCTTCTTCAAAGTAACCATTTTCGATTGCGTTCAGTGCTTTATCGTGTGATTTCGCTGCAAATTCATCCTGCGCTTCACGGCTGACTTGCCACTGTTCTGCGACTTTTTCAGCGGTGATGCCCATGCCATAAGCGATGGCAACCTGGTCGTCCTCAAAAACAGCCGGATTCATGGCTATTTTGTGTCCCATCATCGGCACCATGCTCATGCTTTCGGTGCCACCCGCGATGGCGGCATCCATTTGTCCTGTGGCAATCTGTTGTGCTGCAATGGCAACTGCTTGGATGCCCGATGAACAAAAACGGTTGATGGTCATGGCGGGTACGCTCTCGGGCAAACCGGCCAAAAGGGCAGCGATTCTAGCCACGTTCATGCCTTGTTCGGCTTCGGGCATGGCACAACCAATCACCACATCGCCGATGGACTGGGGATCAAAAGACGGGTTTCGACCAATGATTTCGCTCAAGCAGCGTGCCAACAAATCGTCTGGACGTGTTTTGTTGAACATGCCACGAGGGGCTTTGCCAATGGGCGTTCTGACTGCTTCTACAATGTATACAGGTTTCATGATGGGGCTCCTATCAGTTGCGCAAAGGCTTGCCGGTTTTTAAAGTGTGTTCGATGCGTGCCAAGGTTTTTGGCATCTGAATCAATTCCATGAAGTACTTGCGTTCCAAGTCCAACAAATATTGTTCTGTGACCAATGAATCGGCATCAACGTAGCCACCTGACATGACGATGGCAATGCGTTTGGCAATTTCATAATCATGTGGAGAAATCATGTGGCCTTCAATCATGTTGGCCAAAATCATTTCCATGTTGGCTATGGCCGGTGCGCCGCCGACACGGATGGTTTGTTCTTCTGCGGGTGCCACATGGCCTTTTTGATGCAAGAACTGGACCTTGGCTTTCGCTACATGAAGCAGTTCATGTTCATTGAACACCACATCGGTGTTGGCTTTCAAAAAGCCCCAGTCCATCGCTTCTTTGGCGCTGCCAGCAACCGATGCCATGGCCACTTTTTTGAAATAATGTTCCAACATGGGGTACAGGTCGTGACCAAAAGATTCAGCAGCTGTTCGACGCGCGATTTCTTTCAGGCCGCCACCTGCGGGCAGTAAGCCGACGCCGGCTTCGACCAAACCAATGTAGGTTTCAAAAGCTGCGACCACACCTGTGGCGTGCATGGAAAACTCACAGCCACCACCCAATGCCATGCCCCTGACCGCCAAGACGGTGCTTGAGCTGGGCTATGGCTATAGCGACCGTGGTCGGCTGGAGCTGGACGAGACCTTTGCCGGCTCCTGGAACGACGGCGGCGTTGAAAAGGAGACCAGCGGCGCCTTGACCAGCAGTGGTCTGCGTCTGCGCGACCATCGCATCACGCTGGGCCTGCGCCACGCTTTCTTCGAGCGCGA
>JAUHZH010000124.1 GCA_030426065.1 Gammaproteobacteria bacterium | reverse complement strand
TGCGATGGATGCGATGAAGAACAACATCGCCAACTTGGCCGATTTGTTGGATCGACAAATGGCCTTGATGGTGGATGTCAAGTTCAACCACGGCTTGCCCCGTAATTTGACCGGCGCACCACCTGAAAATCAAGCCATCAACCATGGCTTCAAGGCCGTGCAAATTGCGTGTTCTGCTTGGACTGCAGAAGCTTTGAAGTTGACCATGCCTGCGTCGGTATTTTCGCGTTCTACAGAAAGCCACAACCAAGACAAAGTCAGCATGGGAACCATTGCAGCCCGAGACTGTTTGCGGGTGTTGACCTTAACCGAACAAACCGCTGCTGCCGTCTTGATGGCCAGCAGTCAAGCCATTCATTTGCGCATCAAACAAGGTGAAATCAAAGCCGCTCATTTACCCGAGCACGTGTCTGCTTTCCTCGATGCCATTCAACAGGAAGTACCGCCTTTGGAACAAGACCGTCGTTTGGACAAGGACATCACCCAATTGGCCAACCACATCAAAAACCAAAAATGGGCCATTTATGAGTGAAATCTCAACACAAACCCTGATCAAAGTCCCTTTTTATGATGTCGATGCCATGGAGGTTGCTTGGCATGGTCATTACGTCAAATACATGGAACAGGCACGCTGTGATTTGTTGGATTTGATTGGATACAACTACCCACAGATGAAGGCATCAGGTTATTTTTGGCCTGTGATTGAATTGAAAATCAAATACATCAAACCACTGCGTTTTGGACAAAAAGTCATCGTCAAATCGACCTTGGCAGAAGTTGAGTATGGGTTGCGGGTCAATTTTGAGTTCATTGATGCAGAAACCCAAACCAGATTGACCAAAGCCCACACCAAACAAGTGGCAGTCCACGTCAAAAGCGGTGAAATGTGTTTGCTTTCTCCCGATGTTTTGTCTGATCAAATCAACCAGTACCTGAGGTCAAAATGAAACGGTGTTTTTTGATGATTTGTGTTTTGTTTTGGCATGTGGGATCAGCCAATAATGATTTGGCTTTACAACAATTGCACGCAGCGCACACAGGAGTCACTTATTTTGAAGCCCGGTTCGAACAACGCAGGCACGTGAAATTCATTGCCAAGCCTTTGGTGTCCAATGGTGTCATTCTTTTCTCCCCCGATCTGGGTTTGGTGTGGCAAGTGAATCAACCGCTTTCGGTTAAGACCGTGATCAATCAGTCTGGGGTGTTTAAGTCCACACAAGGTGGCCCGTTGAACAAAGTCAAAGACCCCCAAATCAAGATCATTGCTGACATTTTGTCAGAGCTACTTTCTGCCGAATTGGACCAAGTGAACAGCCAGTTTTTGATAGAGCCGGTCAATGATGCGAAACAAAATGATCATTGGCAAGTGAAATTGAAACCCAAAAACACCCTGATGAAAAAAGCGATTCAATCCATCGACATCCAAGGTGTGTTACAAAATGATCAAGCCCACAGCATCGACACCATCGTCATCAAAAACCAGTCTGGAGATGACACCGTGATTCAATTCACTGGGGTTGTTCTCTCAATGAAAGCACTGTCAGAGCAACAGCGAGGCGTCTTTGAATAGAACGCTGAAAATCCTGTGGTTGTTGTTTGTCTGTGGCATGGCGGTGTTCATATACAACCACCATGCGTTTGAAAGCAACATCCTCAAACTGTTGCCCAAATACCAATCAGAACAAACCAATTTGGTGGTCTCTGAGGTGACTGAGCGCATCAACAAACAAGTGGTGGTGATGGCAGAAGCAGCCACAGGGTTTGACTTGAGGCCGGTGGTCGAAGCCAAAGCACAAGCATGGCGGCAAGGTGGTTTGTTTGATCAAGTCATGGACCGGGTTGACTGGAATCAATGGGCTGATAGGTTCAAGCTATTGGATCCGTACAAACACCAATTGTTGTCAATTGAAGACCGAGCATCGTGGCAAGCAGGTGATGAAGAAGCGGTCATTGTGCGTGCCAAAGAGCGACTCTTTGGCTTGGGCGGGTTTGATGCCCAACAGTTCCTCAATGACCCTTTGTTTGCATTTGAACGTTATTTACAACAATGGCAATCCCTCAATGTTTTTCAACTGAACAGCAGTGATGGCAGCTTGAGTTCGGTCAAGGGTGACAAACAGCATCATTTTGTGTTTTTGACCTTGAATGACTCTGCGTTTTCTCCAGAATACCAACAGCAAGTGGCGGCGGCAGTTTTGGATCTGAACCAATCTGCATCTCCAGAGGTCACATGGTCTGCTTTCGGTGCGGTTTTGTATGCAGAGCACGCTTTTCAGCAAGCCAAAGGTGAAATTTCCACGGTGGGATTGGGCAGTTTAATCGGTATCTTGCTGCTATTTTTACTGGTATTCAGGTCAGTCAAGCCCCTGGTGGTTTCCATTTCATCCATGGCTTTGGGTATGGTGGTGGCTTTGGCGGTGACCCAATGGGCTTTTGGTGAAGTTCATTTGTTTGCTTTGTTGTTTGGTGCCACCATGACCGGTGTGTCGATCGATTATTGCTTTCACTACTTAACCAAGGCTCAAAACAACAGGGAGTTGTCTGGTCTCAAAGTCATTCAAGGCATCAGGGGCGCCTTGTTGATTGGATTCCTCAGCAGCAGCCTGGTTTATTTGGGTTTCATTGTCACGGGTTATGGTGTGTTGTCACAAGTGACTGTCTTTTCTGTGGTGGGCCTGTGTTCGGTTTTGATCCAAGTGTTGTTGTTCTTTCCAGATTGGTTGGCCCCCAAGACAAGCCGAGCCCCCCGTTCTGGACTGCAGCTTTGGGCTCGAATATGGACGGTAAACCCACTGGCTGGGGTTTTACAAAGAAGCGGGGTGATGCCCACATTGTGGCTGTTTTTGGGTTTGTTCACGTACTGGGTGTATCAGCCCAATGATGATGTCAGGGCATTGCAAAGCCTTTCTCCTTCGCTCAAAGCACAAGAACAGCACATCAGAACCACATTGAACTGGTCCAACGACTCGGCTTATTTGCTGTTGATGGATGAAGACCTCGATCAATTGCTGATGAAGGAACAACAAGCGGTCACTAAACTGCGTGAAGTGCAAAGTGACTTGGTTGGCATATCTGACCTGATACCGTCCAAGGATCAGCAAAAAAAGAACCATTCAGCTTTAGAGGACCTGTTCAATAGCCAATTGACCGAAACTTATTTCAGTGAACTCGGAGCCCAGCCCCCTTCGTTGTCAGGTTGGCGGCATGGTTTGCTTGATTTGTTGAAGGATGGTTCTTTGGGCGAACTTCTGGATGCCCGGTTCATGGGGCATTTGGGAGGCCAATGGTCGATCATGGTGCCCATGAGCCAAGCCGGTGTTGAAATGAGTTGGGATGAAGGGACGGTGATACAACAAGCACACGACACATCGCAGTTGTTCCAGCAATTCCGAATCAAATCGACACAAGTGCTTTTGATTTCTGTCGCGCTTTTGTGCTTGCTTTTGGCATGGTTGAAATATGGTTGGAGTCGAACGTTTCGGTTGATTTCCGTGCCGGCATTGTCAGGCTTGTTCAGCCTCGTTATGACACAATGCTTGGGTTATCATGTGTCATTGTTTTCGATACTGGCATTGTTGTTGGTGTTTGGCATGGGCATTGATTACGTGGTGTTTTTGAAAGAAAGCAAAGAACCCGACAAAACGATGGTGGCTCTGATGTTGTCAGCCACCACCACGGTTTTGGCCTTCGGTTTGTTGATGCTCAGCCAAGTGGCAGTGATTCAATCCTTTGGGTTCACTGTGGGGCTGGGGATTTTAATGGTGCTGCTGATGGCACCTTCGGTGATTGAAAAAGAGGAGTAAAGCATGGAAGAGCGGTTACAAGCAGATGTTACCATCATAGGTGCTGGGCCTTCTGGTGCTGTGGCGGCTTGTTTACTCAGGCGCCTGGGTTATTCTGTTCATGTTTTGGAACGAACACATTTTCCGCGTTTTGTCATCGGTGAAAGTTTGCTGCCTCAGTGTTTGCAAAATTTAGAGAAAGCCGGTTGTTTGGAGGCGGTCGCTGCGGCTGGTTTTCAATCAAAAACTGGAGCCCGGTTTCAACACAAAGGCCATTTTGAAAGCATTGTTTTTGATGACAAATTTTCTCAAGGACCTGGCACGGCTTTTCATGTTAAACGCGCTGAATTTGACCAGATTTTGGCCCAATGTGCAAAAGAACAAGGTGCAGACATTATGTTTGGAATGACTGTTACATCGGTTGATCTGGCCACCCAGCAGTGTCAAGTGGAAGCCGTTGACGAAAATCAAGTCAGCCACATTTTTGAATCCAAATTCGTTTTGGATGCCAGCGGTTACGGTCGCGTCTTGCCCCGTTTATTGGGCATCAATAAACCTTCTGAATTGTCACCTAAATCCACTTTGTTCAGTCACATCAAAGACAACATCTCAGACCCAGATTATCGACGGGCTGAAACGTTGATCACCACCCACCCACAGCATCGCGATGTTTGGTATTGGTTGATCAGTTTCAGTGACGGAACCAGCTCCATTGGTGTTGTGGGGCCACCAGAACACATCACACCATTCCAAGAGCAGGGGATAGAAGGGCTGAAACAAGCCGTGAACCAAGACCCATACTTGTCAGGTTTATTGGGTGAAGCGGTTTATCACGATGTGCCAAGGCAACTCAATGCTTACTCTGGCAACGTCAGTGACTTTTGGGGCGATGGTTTCGCTGTGTTGGGCAATGCGGGTGAGTTTTTGGACCCCATTTTTTCCTCAGGTGTCACGGTGGCAATGCAATCTTCGGACTTGGCTGTACGCACTTTACATCGTCATTTGCAAGGTGAGAACCCCGATTGGGACAAGGAATATGTGGCGGCATTGCGGCAAGGCATTGAAACTTTCAAATGCTATGTCAATGGCTGGTACAGCGGTGACTTTCAAGACGTGATTTACTCACACGTCACCAATCACAGTGTCAAATCCAAAATTGCATCCATCCTGGCTGGTTATGCCTGGGATGTTGAAAATCCGTATGTCGCCCAACCTCAAAAACGCCTCAATGCCTTGGTGGCTTTGTGTCAGGAGTGATGCAATGAGTGGTAGGCCTTTGATTTTGCTGTTGTTGACCGTGCTCCTTGCTGCCTGTCAGGCCAGATACGTACCTGTCACAGGGTCCAGTCAACAAGCGGATGGTTTGTATCAACTCCATGTTAAAATCACCAAACACAATAAAAACTGGCAATGGGTCTGCTACACAGAACTGCTTGAACAGCAACTGGCTGGATTCAGCTGTCAAAATGACACCGCCATGCCCTTGTTCTCAGGAAGTGCAGCACAACAACCCTTGACCTTGGAAGTGTTGAGCCGTTGGTTGCTGCCCATAGATGCACCCATCATGGTCAGCATGATGCAATTGCACCTGTATGAGCCGAGCCAGTTGACGAAGCAACGCGATTCAAAGAAAATGGCTGTACTGAAATCACAAGGCACCACACACATTCAGTACAAAGGAATGCAAATCACCATAGAGCACATATGAAAAATGCAGTAGGGATACAGGCCATGGCCATGAATTGTGCTTTGGGAAAGGATTTATCAACCATTTGGAAAAACACCGTTGGTGGCCACAGCCCCGGGATGCAAAAAAACGACCGGTGGTTGCCGACGTTCACAGGTCATGCCGCAGTGGATGATCATGATCTGCTGAGTCCTTTCAACACCCGAATCAATCACTTGTTATTGACGACATTGAGTCAAATGGAAAACCAGTTGCAAACGGTGTTGTCAGGCGTCGATCCACAACGAGTTGGGATCGTTTTGGGAACCAGTACATCATCAGTCGATGTGTTTGAAGACGCATTGGCACAAAGGGATCAACTAGGCCATTGGCCAGAAAGTTACCAACCGCATTTTCAACGAATGGCCTGTGTGTCAGAATTTTTGGCACAGCATTTGACAACCTCTGGTCCGGCCATCAGCATTTCCACTGCCTGTTCGTCCAGTGCCAAAGCCATCATCACAGCCAAAAACTGGCTCAACATGGACATGTGCGATGTGGTCATAGCCGGTGGCGTCGATGTTTTGTGCCAATTGACCTTGAGGGGGTTTGATGCATTGGGTGCTTTGTCTGACCAGCCATGCTTGCCGATGAGTCAGAACCGCGCTGGAATCAACATTGGTGAAGGTTGTGCTTTGTTTGTTTTGACCCAGGAAATGGCTGAGTTGAATGTACTGGGCACAGGCACAAGCTCTGATGCCCACCACATCTCAGCACCTGACCCTTCAGGTCAGGGCGCCATCAAGGCCATGACATCGGCCATTCAAGACGCTGGGATTGAAGCCAGCCAAATGGATTATGTGAATTTACATGGCACAGGCACCATTCAAAACGACGCCATGGAATCAAAAGCAGTGAACCACCTGTTTGGTCCACAAATTCAATGCAGTTCCAGCAAATCATTGATGGGGCACACTTTGGGTGCTGCAGGGGCGTTGGAACTGGGATTGACCGCATTGTCTATGTCGAATATTAATAACAATAACAGCTACATACCGCATGTTTATGATGGATTTTATGATCAAGACATCATGCCTTTAAATTGTGTGCCTGTTGGAAATGAACTGGGCAAACCCCGGTTTGCCTTGTCGAACTCATTTGCTTTCGGTGGCAGCAACGCCGCATTGGTTTTGGGGCACCGTCATGCATGACATCAACGAATTGGTTCCACACAAAGGGCCCATGTTGTTACTGGACGAAGTCATCGAGAGCGGGGAA
>JAUHZH010000123.1 GCA_030426065.1 Gammaproteobacteria bacterium | reverse complement strand
GTGGCTTCACAACACATCAGAACGGTTATTTATGACAAAACCACCAAAACAACCAAACAATTCATCAACAACAACATGAAACGAACCATCGATTACTATTCAACTGTTGGAACTCGAAAACTGCGATCTGTTAAAAAAGATGAATTTTATGCCATGTACTACAGCAACAAGGCGGCTGAAGCCATGGTTGACGGTGAATTCACCAAAGCTTATTGGTTTGCCAAAAAATCCCTTTCCGTGAAACCTGACTTTCTCGCAGGCATCAACGTTTTGGGTGTAATTTATCAAGCCACTGGTGACAACCAAATGGCCGAAAAAGCACTGCTGTATGGCTTGTCCTTAGGCGGCGATCAACTTGAATTGCTGTACAACTACCACAAATTGCTTATCACCACAAACCGCCTCAATGAAGCGCAAGTGGTGTCTTTAAAAATAGACCAATACGACGACCCCGACCCTTTCAAATGGCTCGATTTGGCCAATGCAGAACTGGCCGATGAAAATTACCGCCTGGCGTTGAAATACTATCAATTGGCTGCCCAAAAAGCCGATTACATGCACCAGCCATTTGCAGGCATGGCCAAATCATACTACCAATTAGGACAAACCAACAAAGCCATCCAAGCCATCCAAAAAGCCATGGCCAATTCGCACCAACAGCGGATGACCAGCATTTACGAGGCCAAGTTCAATCAGATGCAAAAGAAAATGGTGAATTGAAAGCTGTTTTCCTTTGGCTCTTTAAGGCGCCAATCGATCTATCTGCCAACCACCACTGCTTTGGGAGTACCTGAAGCGATCATGTAGCCGACTGGCTCGACCTTGCCAAAATTCATACTGGGTGGGTTGGATGCGGTATCCACCCCAAGCATCAGGTAACGGCACTTGGCCATCTTTGAACTTCTCTTTGATTTGTTGCATCAAGGTGCTGAGCACGGTCCGGCTGTTGATGACACTGCTTTGTTCAGATATCCAAGCGCCCAATTGAGACCCCCTCGGGCGAGACGTGAAGTATTTGAACGATTCGGCGGTGGTGATTTTTTCAACGGTTCCACTGATCCTTACTTGACGCTCCAAGTCCAGCCAGGGAAACAAAACAGAAGCTTTGGGCGTTGCTTCCAATTCCTTGGCCTTGGCACTGTTGTAGTTGGTAAAAAACACAAATCCGCGCTCATCAAAAGATTTCAGTAACACGGTTCTGACTTGTGGCATGCCATCCGGCGTCACAGTGGCCAAACTCATGGCATTCACTTCTTTCAATTGTGCTTGTCTTGCCTGCTCAAACCACAAGGCGAATTGGGCCAAAGGTGATGCATCCAAATCTGATCTTTTCAGACCTGACTGGGTGTATTCGTTTCTGATGTCTCCAATGTCCATGGTATCCTCACCTGTTCTTATGCCACATTCTCAGTGCGCAAATCATTAAAAAACCAGGCCATATGATCAGCATCAATGCACTCAACCACAGCACCCTGCGCGGACTCATTTGTACCTGACTCATGGCCAATCCAATGGTTGGCAAATCAATGCGGTCTTCGGTTCTCAACAACCAATCAATTTGTCGTATGGACATTTCTAAATTACCACCTGATTTCAACTTTTGGTTGTTGATGTAATCGTTGTCTCCCACCACCAGCATCCTTGCTTCTCCTAGGTCTTGGCCTGCAGCCACGGCTTGACCTTGGTCAGTTTGCCACATGACTTCACTGCCGGTATCAAACAAAGCCACATGGAACAGATCCAAAGGACGATCAAACGAACCGTTGATTGGATGGGGTGGCAATTGCTCTAAAACCAATGGCCCTGCATGGAACGACGCAGATGGCATGGCATCAAACAACAAAGACAAACGATCCTGCACAAGGAAAGTTTCCGGATTGGTCAACCACCACAAACTGACGCCATTGGCCAGTTGCTGTTGCAACCACTGAATGGCCGCTTCACTGTAAGGTTCTTCAGGCGAATTGATGATCAACGCTTTGACGTTGCCTGGCACATTCAAACCGGCTTTCCAATCCATCATGGCCACGGCATATCCTGCCTGCTTGATGGTCAACAACCATTCACTGAACCCTTCTTCAGATTCATCATGAAATTCTTGAGAGCCAAAGCCATTCAGTAACACCAACCATTGGTCACTGGGGGCTTGCATCTTTTTCAATCCATTGAACAACTGTTCATAGGACAGTTCACTCATGACAAATTGCTCATTACCATCCGAAATTCTCATGCTCCCTTGGACAGACAAACCAAGTTGTGCCATGGTTTCGGCATGGGCCGCTGGATCAGAATGCGTCACGTCGGTTGCCGACACCAAAGCCAAGACGGGTTCTAAAAATGTGTTCACTTTTTCCGCAGCGACACTGTCTGCTGTGGCAAACACTTCAATTGCCAAGGGCGGTTGCTGCCTGAGCACTTGCTTTGCTGATTCTGGCAACAAGTCCGAATAACTTTGTTGGTATGAGTGGCTTTCAGTGAAGCGTGCTGCCAACACCACAGACACCAACCACAGCACAAGCCAAACCAGCTGTGTAACCACCAGCCAGCCGCTCCATTTCATGGCGTTGGCTTGCCGATGAGCCATGAAAACAAACAAGCAAGCACCACCGATGAAAAACAACACAGATGCGAGGTTCAATTGACCAGAAATCAACCAATCAAAATGTTTTTGAGGAGACAACAACGCCAGCCAATTGGCGCCGTATTGAGCCACTGATTCGTTTTGACCCAATTGCCACCACAACATGAACAACACCAAAGCCATCAAAGTGGTGGTACTGGCTTGGTTGGACCAAGTCGACACCCACAACGCCACCGATTTCAACCAAGCCATCATCAAAAACATGGCCAAGATGCCCAGACCCAGCAGTGGCCATTGCAACACACTGGTTCCGGCCAAGCCCCAACAGGCAATCAACACAACCACCAGCAAAAGCACTGAAACAAACCAAGCACTGAGCCATTGTCCCCATAACCAACGGTGGCATTGTGACTGAACATCAAACCAAGTACCCTGACTTTTTTCCCTGGCCACAGCAGCGCCCAGTAGCACGGCCACCACAAGCATCATCATTTGAGCCACTGTTTTAAAAAATGGCAACAACAAATGGACCGTGACCGATGGCAATTGTTGCATTTGGCTGAAAGCAGTCTGTAGCTGAACATAACGGTCAAGGACCAGCCAAAACATCCAAGATGCGACAAAACTCAACAGTCCCATCACCACCCACAACCCTGGAGAGCGCACCATTCGGCGCCAAGCAACCTGTCGATGACTCAGCGTTTTCATACCGACTCCTTTTGCATGGCAGCTTGGTATTGTTGGTATAAACTGGTTTGACCATCATGATCACCCGAGGCCAATGACTGTCCTCTTGACATGGCCACCCAATGATCTGCCACATCATCCACTTGATCCAACAAATGTGAAGCCATGATGATGCACGCGTGTTGTTTCCATACTTTCAGTTGCGACTTGAATAAACCCATCAACTCGATGTCCATGCCATTCATCGGCTCATCCAACAAAATGCAATCAGGCCTTTGCATCCACACCTGCGCCAGGGCCAGCCGCTGCCTGTAGCCAAGCGACAACCTGTTGGTGCGTTGATGGGCCCGATCTTTCAATTGCCATTGCTCCATCGCCTGTTTGATGTTGATCGGTAACAAACCAAAGCGACCGGCATGAAAAGCCAGTTGCTCTTGGACCGTCAGGTGTGAGTAAAACATCGCTGGCGCTGGCAAGAAAGCCATTTTTCTGCCTTCGGGTTGTTTGTCAAAGGTCACTTGACCACTGTCTTTCTGCACCACTCCAGCCAATGCACCCAGCAAAGACGATTTACCAGCACCGTTGCTGCCAATCAAAACCGTCAAAGATTGCTGAAAAAAAGCATGGCTGAAATCAACCACCCTGGCTTGCTTTCCTGTGCTCACAAACAGTTGATTGACAAGTAAAAACGGTTGTTTTTCTTTGCTCAGATGATTATTTTCCATACGTTCCAGTATGCTATAAAAGGTAGCGAATTGCTTAGTTATCTCTTATCATATGCTTTTGCTATTAAATCACAAACCATGACCGAATTTTTACTTTTTTTAGAAACCGGATTGCTTGATTGGCCCGCATGGAAAATCATACTGGCCACATTCATTGTTGTTCAAGTCACCTTGTCCGGCGTCAGCCTGTTTTTACACAGGGAACAAACCCACAGGGGCATCAAAATGCACCCGGTCTTGCAGCATTTTTATCGTTTTTGGACTTGGTTCACCACCGGCATGTTGACCAAAGAATGGGTGGCCATTCACCGCAAACACCATGCTTACTGTGAAACCGAGACTGACCCACACAGTCCCCAGGTGCATGGCATCAAAAAAGTGTTGTTTCATGGAGTGACCCTGTATACACAGGAACGCCAAAACAAAGAAACCATGGAAAAATATGGCAAAGGCACACCCGATGACTGGATTGAGCGCAACATTTATACACGATTCCATTATTTGGGCATCGTCTTGCTGGCTTTTGTAGACATCGCCCTGTTCGGTGTCATTGGTTTGTTGGTGTACGCCATCCAAATGTTGTGGATCCCATTTTTTGCTGCTGGCGTCATCAATGGCATCGGCCACTACTTTGGTTACCGCAATTACCGAACGGATGATTCCTCCAGGAACATCACACGATTTGGCTTCTTCATTTTTGGCGAAGAGCTGCACAACAACCACCACGCCTTCCCTTCTTCATGTAAGTTTTCCCATAAAAAAGGTGAACATGACATCGGTTGGTACATCATCAAGTTGCTTAATAAACTGGGCTTGTGTGAAATCAAAAAAGTGGTGCCAGAGTTGGCTGTTCAGGATGAAGAGGTTGAGTTTTCAGATGAAACAGTCAAAGCCATTTTGACCCACAAATTCAATGTCTTGCAGATTTACATCAAAGACGTGATCAGCCCCAATTTGAGTGCTGAATTCCCATCACCCAGCAAGACCATCAAAAAGAAAATCAAGAAATACACGCATCAGTTGTCTTTGGAACCCAGTTTCGTTAAGAAGAAACTACAACACAACTTCGAAGAAAGTACCACCATCAAAACCTTGCTGGCTTATAAAGCTGAACTTCAAGCGATTTGGGACAACAACGCCATGAGCATGGAAGAAATGATGGATGCTTTCAAAACCTGGTGTCAAAAAGCAGAACAAAGCGGCAACCAAATGCTTCAAGATTTTGCTGACAAATTGAAGAAATACCAATTACAACAATTCGCTTGATGCACCACAGAAAGTTGAGAAACAAAAAGCCCCTGAATTCATCAGGGGCTTTTTTTTGCCATCTGGAATTTCTTTATCGATCAGTTAAAGTCACTCTCAAAAATCAAATCACCAATATAGAAACTGTGCTCATAAGTCTGTTGGTTATAGGAAACCCAAAAGCGCCACTCCCCTGCTTCTGCATTGGCAGGTAAATTGATTCCCCAGTACCAATAAGAAGCTGCATAGTGAGGTGCATCACTGTTATGAAATTCTTCCCAGTAAACCGTGCCATTGGGCCGATAAACTCGCAGGTTGGATAACTGAACATCCCGTTGGTCACGATAATAAGCCGTGACATACACAGTCTCACCTGGCAAAAAATGATCCCTCGTGTTCAGGGCACGTGTTGTGCTGGTATCACATGTAGGAAATTCAGGAGGCCCATCGTGGGTGGCCAATTGATTGATTTGCGAATCATAATACTCATTTTGATTGACCCACCAAGAGTCATTGTTGAGTCGATTACAAGCACCCAAAAAAGGGTCAATCAAGTTACCACCGTTGTCATATACCTCAAAATGTAAATGAGGCCCCGTTGAGTTACCAGAACTGCCAACCACGCCCAAATATTCACCTTGAGCCACAGATTGTCCCACTGATTTGTTGGTCAGTGACCCGTTTTTCAGGTGTCCGTACCATGTGGTGGAACCATCAGCATGCTCAAGATACACTGCATTCCAGTTGTTGTTATTGAAGTCACAACTGCGATCATTTTGTCCGTCTTGCTTCAAAACAATCTCTCCGGCTTCAGCAGCCACAACCTGCACTTCGTCGTTGTCCATTTTGTGCCAATCAAATGGCCAAGTGAAAAAGTCAGTGCCCTGGTGGTTATAACCATCCTGGGTGTCATATGTTCGGGTGCCACAATTCCAATCCTCAACCGAATTGGGAAATGCAACCAAATGATCGACGTAGTTACTGATGCCGTAAAAACCAGGATAGCTTTCAGTGGTCGCCAATGGGATATTGAAGCTGGGCTGGATGCCTCGCCGAGCTTGCGGCAAGTCACCTGAAGCGATCAAAGCAGCCCTTGCATTGGTATACTGTAACCAACGATTTTGTTGGACAAATTCAGGTGTGTGGTCTTGGTGACCCAAGCGAAATTCTCCGCCTTGTACGGTGGTTGCGATGTCTTCACTGTGCACAGCAAAGCCCATCAACACCATTGCGATGCTCATGTTGTGTTTCATGTTCCCTCTGTTTATTGATTTTATTGTCGGGGCATCATAGCACCAACAATCATCTAAAAACAAACCACAGCAAAGGATTATGAGGATCTGGTCTTAAAAAGCCCCCAACCCATGGTGGCCAAAACCACACCAACCAAGGGAGTCAACCAGTTAAGCAACGCATAAGGCGCATAATCCAAAACAGGCACATCCAATGTCGAGGCATAAAAAGCACCCGCGACAGACCAAGGAATGAGGCCAACGATCA
>JAUHZH010000122.1 GCA_030426065.1 Gammaproteobacteria bacterium | reverse complement strand
TTTGTTGATGGTGATGCCGCCGCATAGCAGTGAAAAATTGGAGCAACCGCGTAACATGACCTTCATCATTGACACGTCTGGTTCCATGCATGGCAGTGCTTTGGATCAAGCCAAGGATGCTTTGCTGTATGCCTTGAGTGAATTGGATGAAGACACGTATTTCAATGTCATTGATTTTGACTCAGACGCCAAAGCATTGTTCGATGCATCCCGTCCTGCCACGCCTGATAACATCATGAGTGCACTGTCCTTTGTCGGTGGATTTTCATCAGACGGCGGCACCAACATGGCACCGGCCTTGCAGATGGCCATGGATGACCACAACATCTTGGACCAACGTTTGAACCAAATCATTTTCCTCACCGATGGTTCGGTAGGCAATGAGGCCATGATCTTTGAACAAATTGCCAAAGACATTGGCACAGCTCGGCTGTTCACCATTGCCATTGGTCCAGCCCCCAATCATTATTTTATGAACAAGGCCGCCATTTTGGGTCGAGGCAGTTACACCCACATTGGCGATTTGAATTTGGTTGATGAATCCATGCGTCAAGTGTTTGACAAGCTGGGTGCGCCTGCCATGACTGATTTGACTGTGGAGTGGGGCGCTGGACAGGTTCAGCAAAGCCCTCAAGTGGTGCCTGATTTGTATCTGGGTGAGCCTTTGGTGATCACAAGCCGCACGGCAATCAAAGACAAGTTGTCAGGGAAAAACTACAGCATCAGTGGCTTGCGAATGAACAAGGCGTGGTCAGAAGGCTTTCAGGCGCCCATTGATGGCCGCACCACGGGTATCGCTCGACTTTGGGCCAGGAACCAAGTGGCGGATTGGATGGATGAAATGATGTTGGGAGGTGATCGTGAGGTCTTGAAAGATCAGATCATTGAGCTGGCCCTTAAGCACCACCTGGTCAGTGAGTTCACGGCTTTGGTGGCGGTTGACAAAACACCTGATTTAACACGCATGGCGCAAGCCAAAGCGGCGCAAAACAGAGTGACACAAAACCTGCCTTATCCACAAACAGCCTTGGGTTGGCGCAGTCAACTCCTGTTGGGACTGGTACTGATCCTGATGGCAGTTTGGGGCAGGAGGTTCACATGGCAGTGAACAGCACCTTTCATTTGGCTTCACAGCAAGGTGGCAAGCAAGCCAAATGGTTCAACTGGTTGATGCGGTGGGTTCTCGCCATCGCATTGGCCATGGGCGGCTGGTATGTACTGTCCTCCGGGTACATGCTGGCCAAGGCCCATTTGTCGATCTGGTTGATCAGCGACGCTTGGTCTTTGACTTTGAAAGATGGTCAAGCACACCCGCCTTGGTCATGGGCTGACACACACCCAGTGGCCAAAATCAACATCCCACGCTTGGGAGAGTCCAGCTACGTTTTGGCAGATGCGAACAACAGAAATTTGGCATTTGGACCTGCTCATTTGCGGGGTTCGGGTATGCCAGGTGAGGGCAAGACCATTGTTTTCAGTGGGCACAATGACAGTCATTTTGCCTATTTGGGTGGCTTGGCCATGGGTGATGTCATTGCCGTGGAAACCGTCCAAGGGGTGCATCGATACCGGGTCACGTCACTGCAAGTGGTGGACAGTGCCGAACAAGATTTGAAGATCGGTTCTGAGGAAACTTTGGTGCTGACCACCTGCTATCCATTCAGCACTTTATCCTCGGGAGGCAGCTTGCGCTTCCAAGTCATCGCCTACCCCATGATTTGACTGTTCGAATTGATTATCAATTTCATGTGTCAGATAACTTGCTGATGTGGCTACTAAAAATTGACAGTAAATTTTTCGTTAACATTTCTTCTTGACATATACTAAAAGATTAGTACACTAACGTTAGTACGTACGAAGTAATTAGTATTATGTTGGAGAAAACAATGAAGAGCAATTTATTAAAGGCCGCCATCAGGCGAACATTGGTGGCCATGACCTTGACCGGTGCTGTAGTGAATACCGGCTGGGCACAAACTGATCAGAACGAAGAAGTTGAAGATCAAGGTTCGATCAAAGTGGTGGGTTCTCGAATCAGAACCACAGACATGGAAGGGGTTTCGCCCATTCAAGTCATCACCAGAGAAGAATTGGAAACCTCTGGTCATAACTCGGTTCAAGAATACGTCAGAACATTGACCTTATCTTCAGGTAACGCGGGTGATGACAACAACAATTCATTTGCCCCTGGCACCAGTTCTTTGAACCTGCGTGGATTGGGCCTCAACGCCACATTGATCTTGGTCAATGGCCGACGCATGGCCAGCCACGGCCAGCCTCAAAACATCACCGCATCATTTGTCGATTTGAATTCAATTCCTATGGCTGCCATTGAGCGCATTGAAATTTTGAAAGACGGTGCCTCTGCCTTGTATGGTGCAGATGCCGTGGCTGGTGTGATGAACATTGTCTTGCGTCAGGATTATGAAGGCGCGGAATTCACGGTTGGTTATTTGACTGACACCGAAGGCGATGCACCTGAGCAAAGTTTGAGTGCCATTTTTGGCGGTGGCAATGACAAAACGCGGTACACGGTGACTTTGAACTATTTGAACAGGGAAGCCTTGTTTTACCGTGACAGGGAATTTTCTACCACCGCAGACATGCGTCGCTTTGGCGGCACCGATCAAAGGAGCTTATTTGGCTCCCCACCCACATTGATTTCATTTGATAGTGGTACGGTCAGTGCGGCTGATAACTGTACTTCTGTAATCAGTGCTTTGGGAGGCACAGCCTGTTCGTTCAATTACAATGACTTCATCAATTTCTACCCTGACAGCGAGCGCTTTTCATCGTCGTTGTTCATGACACATGAAATCAATGATGGTATGGAATTGTACATGGATTTGGCGTTCAACAACAACCGCAGTGTCAACATCGCGGCACCGGCACCCTGGACTTCAATTTATCAAGACATGACTGGCAACAGCACAGTCAGTGTTTTGTCTCCAGAACAGCAAGCCACGCGCAACCTATTGTCATTCAGTAACTTGTTGGTGTTTTTCCCAAGTGACAACCCTTACAACACGTCGGGTGAAGATTTGGGATTGTTGTACCGTCCCACAGACTTTGGACCCAGAACCGGTGAAATCAATAACCAATCATACCGCTTGAACACGGGTGTCAAAGGCTTTTTTGGCGACTCGGATTGGGACTATGACTTTGGCTTGGGCTACTCACGCAGCAATGTGTTGGTGGAAAATCGCAATGCCATCAACGGTGTCGCGCTGCAACAACTGTTCTTGGGAATGCCAGATCCTACTGGCAGCGGCGAAATGCTTTATTACAACCCGTTCAGCCCCAATGACCAATCCATCATTGACATCGCCCGTTTGACTTATGATGTGCGTAACGTCAGTTGGGAAAAGAGTTTGGTTTTCAACACTTCAGGAACGTTGTTTGAGATGCCAGCGGGTTTGGTTGGCATGGCGGCCGGTGTTGAATACCGTGAACAATATTACAGCAATGAAAATGATCCATTACGAAACACCGGCGGTTTGGTTGGTACCGGTCGTGCCAATGACACCTTTGGTGACCGCGACACCTTGTCTCTTTACGCGGAGTTGCGCGCACCTTTGTTAGAAAACTTGGAATTGCAAATCGCAGCACGGTATGAAGACTATTCAGACTTTGGTACCACAACCAAGCCCAAAGTCGGCTTGAAATGGCAACCCATTCCTGAGTTGGCTCTGCGTGCCTCTTATGGTGAATCGTTCCGTGCACCTTCGCTGACAGAGTTGTTCGGTGGCGTGGTGAGCAGTTTCCCCAGCATCGTTGACCCCGTTCGTTGTCCTGACCCCACAGGTGCTCAAGCCGGTGTCAATGGCAACGCAGCCGACTTAACGCCTGCTGACTGTGGTAATGGTCAAACGCGCGTCGACAATTCTGGTAACGCTTTGTTACAACCAGAGGAATCTGAGTCCATCAACCTGGGTGTGGTTTGGGAACCTGAGTACATCGATGGTTTGTTGATGTCATTTGATTACTTCAGCTTTGAACATGAGAACATCATTGTTCAATTGCCACTGGCCACCATCTTGGCTTTGAATGACCCCAACCAAGTGATCAGACCGGGCGGCCCTGGCACCCCCATTGCAAGCGTCAACCGTTCATTCAACAACGGTTCGGTTCAGGAAGTCAGCGGCTTTGATTTCAATGTGGCCTACCGCATGGAAGTTGGACCCGGCGTTTTGACCTTGGCCAATCAAGCCACTTACTATGACAAGTTTGACCTGTCGCCCTTGGTGTTGGATGCCAACAACAACCCAACAACCGGTGCGCCGATTGATGGTACGGGCAACACCACTTTGGGTGACCTGCCACAGTTGAGGGACAATTTCTCCGTCGGCTATGGTTGGGGCGATCACAGCTTGCAAGCCACGGCCAGGTACCGCAGCGGGTTGAGGACTTCACAAGTCAACAGCTTGACCGGCACAGCCGACACGCCGTCAATCACAACGTTTGATTTGGCTTACACTTGGTTGATTGGTCAAGACAAAAAGTTGCAACTGGGTTGCATCAACTGCACCGACAAGGCGCCTGTGTTTGATGCAAACACCAATGAAGAAGCGGGTTACTTCAAGAGTACAGATGATCCTCGTGGATCCATCGTTTATGCGAGGTACACCCAGTCATTCTGATGACATGAATGTGCGGGTGGTGTGAAGGAGGCACACAACCCGCCCAACCTCCATACGTTCTTCAAATCATCTATATAGTTGTGGAGATTCCTTATAATTTGGGCCAGGACGGCCCTTTTTTGGGTTGTGGGTGTTGATTTATTGGGCTTTCTGCCCTGTTATTGTGGACATGGTTTGGTGTCACTGAAATTTCGGGATAAAATATGCGGTTGAGTTTGATTTTTTGACTGTGATGAATTACGACCAAATATTTGATGTGATTGTTGTTGGCGGTGGCCATGCCGGTACCGAAGCGGCCTTGGCATCGGCACGCATGGGTGCCAAAACCTTGTTATTGACCCACAACATCGAGACCATTGGACAAATGAGCTGCAATCCGGCCATTGGTGGCATTGGCAAAGGCCATTTGGTCAAAGAAATCGATGCCTTGGGTGGTGTGATGGCCCAAGCCACCGACCACGCTGGCATCCAATGGCGCACCTTGAATTCACGCAAAGGTGCAGCGGTTCGTGCCACACGTGCCCAATGTGATCGCGCCCTGTACCGCCAATTCATTCGCACCACAGTAGAAAACCAAGAAAACCTGTATATTTTCCAGCAAGGTGTGGAAGACCTGATCATTGAAAACGATCAAGTCAAAGGCGCCGTGACCCAAATGGGTGTGACCTATTTGGCCCAGACGGTGGTGTTGACGGTCGGCACGTTCTTGGCAGGTAAAATCCACATTGGCATGAGCAACTATTCAGGTGGCCGCGCCGGTGACCCGCCAGCCACGGTGTTGGCACAAAAATTGCGCGCATTGCCTTTTGAAGTGGACCGTTTAAAAACCGGTACGCCACCAAGGATTGATGGCAAAACGGTTGATTTTTCAGTGATGGAAGCCCAGCCTGGGGACACACCCAGACCGGTGTTTTCTTACATGGGTGATCGCTCGCAACATCCAGAACAAGTCAGTTGTTACATCACTCACACGAACCTGAAAACCCATGAATTCATCCGCAATGGATTGGACCGTTCGCCGATGTATTCTGGTGAAATAGAAGGCAAGGGGCCGCGTTATTGTCCTTCGATTGAGGACAAGATCATGCGCTTCGCTGACAAGGATTCTCATCAGATTTTTGTTGAACCAGAAGGCTGGAACACCGTAGAAATCTACGTAAACGGTTTTAGTACCTCACTTCCAGCTGAAATACAAATGGAAGCATTAAAACAAATACCAGGATTTGAGCACGTAAAAATATTCAGGCCTGGGTATGCTATTGAGTACGACTTCTTTCCACCAACGCAACTTAAGATAAACCTTGAAACTAAGCTGATCGATAATTTATTCTTTGCTGGACAAATTAACGGCACAACTGGTTATGAAGAAGCTGCTTGTCAAGGCCTTATGGCTGGTATCAATGCCCATCAAACGATTAATAATTTAGAACCTTTTATTCTCAGTCGTTCGGAAGCTTACATTGGAGTCTTGATTGACGATTTGATCAACAAGGGAACCAAAGAACCTTATAGGATGTTTACCTCACGGGCAGAATATCGTATTTTGTTGAGACAAGATAATGCTGACTTTAGATTAACTGAAAAAGCCCACAAACTCGGACTCGCTTCCGATCAAAGGTTAGAAACGCTTCAAAAGAAAACCAACGACGTTTCTAATCTTAAGGACTATATCGAAACAACCAGTATTCCTCCTGAAGAGATAAATCCTGTTCTTTTATCAAAAAACACGAATCCTGTTGATCAAAAATATAAATTCAAAAAACTGCTTGCTCGTCCACAATTGCATATAACCGATTTTACTTCTGTAAAAACAGTCGCAAGCTTTCTTGCTGCGCAAGATGAATTAGTAAAGGAACAAGTTGAAATCCTAATTAAGTATCAGAATTATATTGACAAGGAAAAAGAAATGGCTGATAAACTTAGTAAGTTCGATCATCTCATTATAAAAGAATCGTTTGATTATCACAAACTACCCTCTCTCTCTTCAGAGGCAAAAGAAAAACTTTCTAGAATAAGACCCAACACCATAGGACAAGCATCCCGAATAAGCGGTGTTAGTCCTTCAGATATATCCGTACTTCTTGTTTACTTTGGCCGATGAAAAAAATTCTAT
>JAUHZH010000121.1 GCA_030426065.1 Gammaproteobacteria bacterium | reverse complement strand
ATTTAAAAGTGGGCGGTGTTCGTTCGGTGAGTTTCTATTTGAATGTCACCGATTGGGGTAATTTGGGTGTGGCGGCTCATTTGCTTTGTGAGCAGATTTTGGACATTGGAAAAAAATCAGTCTGACCCTTGAATTTCGAAAATATAGAATGATTTGGTCAAAATAATGGTATTTTTTATTCATGTATAGAACGTTATAGTGCCTCCATTGTAATTAATAGCCATTCATGAATTGGATGGCAGGAGGCATTTATGCATTACTTCAGACCCTCTAATGAACGGGGTTCAGTTGACTTGGGTTGGCTGAAAAGCAAACACACATTTTCTTTTGGCCATTACTACGATGCCGAACATATGGGCATTTCTGCTTTGCGTGTGATCAATGACGACCTGGTCAAGGGTGGCGCGGGTTTTTCTACCCATGGCCACCAAGACATGGAAATCATCAGTTATGTTTTGGATGGCGTGATTGAGCACAAAGACAATTTTGGTAACCAGTACCAAGTGCCTGCAGGGGACATACAAATCATGAGTGCTGGCAGGGGCGTGACCCACAGTGAATACAATGCCAGTCAAACGGATCCTCTGAAGTTCCTCCAAATTTGGATTCAGCCCAATGTGAAAGGAATAAAGCCCCGGTACGAACAGAAAAGTGTCGCGCAGCAAGGGCCTTTAACGCCATTGGTCACATCTGACGGCAGAGAGGGTTCTTTGAAAATGATGCAGGACGCCAACTTGTACCGCCTGGTTTTGAAACCCAATGAGTTCATTGTGTTGTCTACAAAAGACCGGTCAGCTTATCTGCACATGATCGAAGGTGAAGGCGAAGTGGCCAATGGTCAACTGCAATCCGGCGATGGTTTCGGTACAAAAGATACTGAGCAGATAACCATCCAAGCGGGCAACAAGGGGTTGACTGCCTTGTGGTTCGATTTACCTCCAAGCTAAACACCATCCCATTCAATATACACAGGAATAAAACATGAAAAAATACAAAGTGGCAGTGATTGTCGGTTCATTGCGCAAGGAATCATATAATTTAAAAACAGCACAAACCCTCATGAGTCTGGCATCAGATGATCTGGCATTTGAGCTGATTGAAATTGGTTCTCTGCCGTTTTTTAATGAAGATTTAGAAGACAAACAACCCCAGCAGTGGATTGATTTTCGCGAACAAATCCAAGCGGCCGATGCGGTGCTTTTTTTAACACCGGAATACAATCGCTCGATTCCTGCGGCTTTAAAAAATGCGCTGGATGTGGGATCACGTCCCTATGGCCAAAGTGCGTGGAGTGGAAAACCCGCAGCTGTGGTCAGCGTGGCCATCGGAGCGCTTGGTGGATTTGGAGCCAATCACCACCTCAGGCAGTCTTTGACCTTTTTGAACATGCCTGCCATGGCTCAACCAGAGGCCTATATTGGCAATGCAGGGCAGTTGTTTGATGACCAAGGTTCCATGATCAACGAGTCAACCAAAAATTTTCTTCAAGGCTTTATGGATGCTTATGAAGTGTGGGTGAAAAGCTTAGCGAAATAACGAGGGCTTTTCTTTCAAAGTGATACAATAAACCTTTGCTTGGTCCTCAAGCAAAGGTCTCTTTTATGTGAGAATAAAGACCATGAATGAAAATTCAAAAACAACTCAAATTGCATTTCTGGCCGGCGCCTTGTATTTCTGCTTTATGGCGGCGGCTCATTTTTTTGGCATCAAGCTGCCTGTGCTGTTCATATACTATGACACACCCTTTCATGCCTATCAGGACAAGATCATTTCCTTTGCTGTCCTGGCTTATGTGGCATTGTTCTACTGTGCATCGAAACTCAGGGCAGTGGCCATGCCAGCCATCATTGTATTGGCTTTGACTGTATTGGGATTGGCTTCAGTGAATGTATCTGATGCCCTTCAATTGGTATTGGCAGAGGGGCAAAGTACGGTGATATACTGGTTACAAACGGTTGCCATTTTGTTTTACCTGCTGTTGTTGCTGTTTTTGTACCACAAAGATGGCCGCAGCTCATTAGATTGAATCTTTGCTTATGACCACAACACCAGAACACGACCAGCGCATTGCTGAAATGATCTTTGCAAAAATATACCCACTCTATGTCAATAAAGTGGAGAAAAAAGGTCGGACAGTGGCGGAGTTACATCAAGTCATCACCTGGCTGACTGGCTTTGATGATGCGGCCATCCAGGCGCAAATAGACAGTGAAAACACCTTTGAAACGTTTTTCGCCGAGGCCACATTGAATCCGAATGCCGAATTGATCAAAGGTGTGATTTGTGGCTATCGGATTGAGGACATTGAAACGCCACTGACCCGGAAAACTCGGTATTTGGATAAGTTGATCGATGAGCTGGCCAAAGGTCGTGCCATGGACAAAATCTTAAGAAAGCCCTGATCAATGGGCGGGATCATTGAGTAATCATTATGTTTGAATGGATCAGCAGCCCAGAAGCATGGGTGGCATTGGCTTCTTTGATGGCCATCGAAATTGTTTTGGGCATCGACAACATCATTTTCATCTCCATATTGGTGGGCCGTTTGCCCGCTGAGCAAAGGGACAAGGCCAGAACGATAGGCTTGGCCATGGCCATGATCAGTCGCTTGCTGTTGTTGTTTGGTTTGGTCTGGGTCATGGGATTGATTGAACCTTTGTTTCAGGTTTTTGGGAACGAAATTTCAGGTCGAGATTTGATACTGATCACCGGTGGTTTGTTTTTGCTGGCCAAAGCCACCCATGAAATCCACGTGAGTTTGGAGCTCAAACCGGCTGAAACCACTGCCAAACCCACTGTCAGTTATGCCTCAGTAATCACCCAGATCGCCATTCTGGATGTGGTGTTTTCTTTGGACTCTGTGATCACGGCCGTGGGCTTGGTGGATCACATCAGCATCATGGTGATTGCGGTCGTGGCCTCGGTTTTGGTGATGCTGTTGGCAGCCAAACCCATCGGCGATTTCGTTGATGCCAACCCAACCATCAAAATGTTGGCCTTGTCGTTCTTGATCATGATTGGATTCACTTTGATATCAGAAGGTTTTGATGTGCACATACCCAAAGGCTATGTTTACTTCGCGATGGCATTTTCATTCGCGGTGGAACTGTTGAACATACGGGTGCGTTCTCGCCATGCAAAACAGCAGGAATCCATCAAGCTCAATAAAAAGATCAAAGAATGATGGGTGTTCCTTACTCGTTTCGATAAAGGCTGGTCTGTTTTTTAAAAGTTGGCTTTGAACAACCTCGCAAAATTATTGCCCATGATTTTGTCTGTGCTGTTTTGACTGAGTCCGCGCGATTTCAATTCGTCAGCGATGATTTGCATTTTGTGCGGGCCATTGATGCCAACCACATAAGGAGGCGGACCTTCTCCTGGTGCAGCCACACCCGTGCGTTTTCTCATCGCATTGATTTCGTTCCACTGTTTCATGCTGGCCTCAGAGGTATCAAACCCCAATACAGGCGTGTCACTGCCGATGCCCACATGTTCAACACCACAGGTGTTGATGGCATGGAAAATGTGTGCCATGAAGGCGTCCATGGATTGCTGTTTCAAATCGGGAGTCAGGTAACTCATTTCGTAAATGCCCACCACGCCGCCCTGGTTGGCGATGGCTTTGAGGATGGCGTCTGATTTGTTGCGTGGGTGTGGGTTGATGCTGTGACAGCCTGCGTGTGTGATGCCAATGGGTTTTTGGCTGATTTCCAAAATGTCCCAGGTCGTTTGTTCATGTGAATGTGAAACATCGACCAGAACCTGATTGCGCTGCATCAATTCGATGGCTTGCGCCCCTAAATCGGTCAAAGTGAGTGGTTGTTCTGAAGACATCACGCCTGCGCCAAAGGCATTGCTGTTGTTGTAGCTGGGCTGCATGATGCGCACACCGCGTTTGGCAAAGTAGGGGATGTGGTTCAGGTCATCGACCAACATGGTCGCAGCTTCAAATGAATAAATGATGCCGATGCGGCCTGAAGCATGAGCTTTTTGCAAATCTGCTGAAGTTTGGATGGGCATGAAGACATCGGGGTTGGCGTCGTAAATGTGGTGCAAAGAGTCCAACATGTCTTTGGTTTGTTGGTAGGTTCCTTTGCTACCGCCAATTGACAACTTGAAAGCTGTCAAACCGGTGGCTTTGAGCTGATTTTTCATGTCTTGACTCAAAGGCTCACCGAATTCAGGCGTTATGACCATGTTGCCATTGATGACCATCGGGGCTTCAGAGCCGGCTTTGTTGATGTGTTTTTTGTGACCACATGCGGTGAGACCTGATGCACCGATCAAAGCCGCACCCATGCTGTTTCTTAAAAATGTTCGTCTGTTGATGGCCATGGCTTGTTCTTCAATGTTAAAGTCAATCTAACGACAGAATTGAGTGAAAGGTTATTTTTTGAACAAATTCAATAAAACAAAAGTGGTGGTACTTACTGGTGCGGGGATTTCTGCAGAAAGCGGTTTGTTGACGTTCAGAGACAATGATGGGCTGTGGGAGAACCACCGGGTTGAAGAAGTGGCCACGCCAGAAGCTTTTGACCGCAATCCGGAGCTGGTGCATCGCTTTTACAACATGCGTCGGGCCAATCTGCAAACGGTCGAGCCCAACGCTGCTCATTTGGCTTTGGCCCAAGCAGAAGCACATTTTGATGAATGCCTGCTGGTGACGCAAAATGTCGATGATTTGCATGAGCGTGCGGGGAGCCAAAATATGGTTCACATGCACGGTGAGTTGAAAAAGAAGTTTTGTGTTCATTGTCACCACAAAAGTGCTGAATTGGGTGAGTTGGATGTGAAGTCTCAATGTGGAAATTGTGGACGCGTGGGGGGCTTGCGGCCCGACATCGTGTGGTTTGGTGAAATGCCTTACCAAATGGATGCCATCATGGCGGCTTTGTTGGATTGCGACCTTTTTGTCTCCATCGGTACGTCTGGGTCGGTTTATCCTGCTGCTGGTTTTGTTGAACTGGCCAACCAAGCAGGGGCTGAAACCGTGGAACTGAATTTGGAGCCGGGTGATCAACAAAATGCCTTTCAGTCCGCGCATTACGGGCCAGCCACAGAAGTGGTTCCCAGCTTTTTTCAATCGTTGGATTTAACGAGGCCTCTGAATAAGACGTGAATCATGTAAAACCAAAAGTAGGGCCCTTAAGGCAAGTTTAAAATCCTAAATTGCTGCGTCAGCAAACTGAGCAATAGCAAGCTATTACTTGCATTTGCTTCCTTGCCCTTTAGAATTTTAATTCTTTTTTTCAAAGACCCAGACTTATGCAGTGGTCTCTGAACCAATTTTATTCAGGATCGTTGAATCAATTTCTGTGGCCTTTACGCTATGATGTGCATCCAATAAAAGAGTGTGTACCATGAAAAAAATGATTTGTGTTTTGGTTGCTGTTGTGGGTTCTTCTGCCCATGCCGCGTCTTTGTATGTTGATACCGGTGGCGTTTGTGCCAACCTGACGCCATGTTATTCAACCATCCAGTCGGCAGTCAATGACGCCATGCCAAACGATGAAATTCGCGTGTTTCCGGGTGTGTATCAGGAGTCGGTGAACTTGAGTGGCATGGGGACTTCCTTGCCACAGCCACAGGAAGGCAACATCGGTTTTGTTTCTGTTGATGCCAATGATGCTTTGAGTGTCGGCACCGCCACAGTGGATGGTCAAGCAGGGCCAGCATTCACGCATTTGGGCAATGTCTTCAATGGCGGTTTCAGTTTGGTGGGATTCATCACGCAATCGACCAATGACGATGCCATCGATTTGGATGCCATTGCGGGTGACATCATGTTGAACCACGTCACCGCAGACAATGCACCAGAAGACGGCATTGATGTAGAGGTGGTGGCTGGTGGCCATGACATCACCATCCTGAACACCCAAGCCAATGGCAACACCAAAGCAGGTTTTAACTTGGATGGTTTGGCTGGCACCACGGTCACCATAGATGCTGTGGTGGCATCAGGCAATGGTGATGAAGGGCTGCGCATTGACACCAATGGCAGCAACATTGACATGACCGTCTCGATCAACAACACGCAAGTGAATAACAACGGTGTGGTTTCAGGAGATTCAGCCGGTGCTGATATCAGCACTTCAGGTGCGGTAGATATCAGTCACATGGAAGCGAAAGAAAACCCTGGTGAAGGGCTGGTCGTGGAATTGGCAACCAACACCACCATCCGTCACAGCCTGTTTGAAGGCAATGGCATCCCCACCAATTTCGAGGGGGTTTACCTTGTGGTCGGAGGCGCTGTTCAATTGTCACACCTGGACGTCATCGACAACGCCATCGCTGGGGTTGGGATCGTGGCGACGCCAGAAAACAATGACAACACGTCGATTGATATCAGTTGCAGTCAATTCACCAACAATGACTTTGGTGTGATTCTGTCCAATGATTTGACCGACAACACGTCAGTCCAGATTAACAACAACAACTGGCGTGATTCAGCAACGGCTGCCTTGCATGCCGGTTTGAATGCAACAGTGGATGCCAGCAACAACTGGTGGAATGACGCCAGCGGCCCAAATCACCCCAGCAGCATGGGCACAGGTGAAGCCATTTCAGACCAAGCCAATGACTTGTTGGGGCAAGGGGGCGGCAGTGCTGGGGTCGTCGGATTCACGCCTTTTGCCACCTCGCCAATCGACCAACTCAACGTGGCAGCTGATGCCTTGTTCATCGATGGTTTTGAATCTGGCGCCTGTGCACAATGGACTGAATGATGGACCCCAAGGCACCTGATCATCTGACCATCAACCAACAAGCTTGGGATGCTCGGGTGCCGAACCAT
>JAUHZH010000120.1 GCA_030426065.1 Gammaproteobacteria bacterium | reverse complement strand
TTTGGGCATGAACCAGTTGCTGTCGAAGTCCCGATTGAATTCTGAGCAACAGCAGTACGTTGAGGCGATCGCAGAGTCGGGGCAACATTTACTCCACATCATCAATGACTTGCTCGACTATTCCAAAATTGAAGCAGGGCAACTGGCCTTGGAGCAAAGGCCATTCAGCTTACAGGATTGGGCCGATGATTTGGTGATGATGTTTTCACACCAAGCCCACCAAAAAAAGGTGCTGTTTTTGTTGGATGTTGATCCCAAATTGGGAAATGGGCGCGTCGGTGATGCTTTGCGCTTGAAGCAGATCGCGATGAATTTATTGAGCAATGCCTTTAAATTCACTGACCAAGGCCATGTGACTTTGCGCCTCAAACCAGGTCATGAGCCTGACCGTTTGCTATTGACCGTTGAAGATTCAGGCGCCGGCATCCCCGCCGAACAATTGGATGACATATTCAATCCGTTCACTCAAGCCGACAGTTCGGTGACGCGAAAATACGGCGGTACCGGACTGGGCTTGGGCATCGTCAAGCAATTGTGCGAATTGATGTCGGGCTTTGTTTCCATCAGCAGTGTGGTGGGTGAAGGCACCCAAATCAATTGTGTGGTGAAGCTGGCTCTTGATTCCGAAATGGCCGAAAACACATCAAAAGGTCAAAAAGTGTTGTTGGTCAGTGATGATGTTCAAACACAGCAACTGTTGGCTCAACAACTGCTCTGGGTGGGAGCGCAATTGGCCATCAACGGTGACCATGAGGCCATCTTGGTGGCCAAGTTGGACCCCGACAAAGCCGAGCTCAAGGAGTGGATTTTGCAAGAAGAAAGTGAGCGGCCCATGCACTGGTTGTTGATGAATGGGTCAGATGCGGTGCCCGATGACGTGCCTGAGCATCGCGTTCGTTCTTTTCCAATCAAATGCCAAGACTTGAAGGCGTGGTTTGTCGGTGCCGCATCGGCGACAGCTGCATCGAAGCCTGTGGCAGTGCCCAACACCAAGCGTCGCATTTTGGTGTTGGAAGACCATCCCAGCAACCAAGCCGTGTTGTGTACAGGATTGGAACAAATGGGTCATGAAGTGGCGTTGTTTGGTCACGCCCACGACGCGCTCCAACAGTTAGAGCAAGGTCAGGTCTTCGATGCCCTTTTGGTCGATTATCATTTGCCAGAAATGGATGGTGTGGCATTCATCAGGAAGGCCAGGGAATGGCTACCTGATGCCTCTTTTGTCATCATTTCTGCAGATGTGTCAGACCAGTTTTACAGTTTATGCCAGCAACATCAGATTGATGATGTGATGGCCAAACCTTTGGATTTGGAATTGTTATCGCAATGGTTGAACGAATCTTATTGATTGCATGTATGCTGGGCTGGCTGGGTGCCAGTGACGGTAAAATTTTGGCGGCCCGACATTATCAAGGCGAACAGGGGTTGGCGGATGTGGCGGTGCTGGACATGAGCCAAGACCATCAGAATCAGGTGTGGCTGACCACTTCTCATGGCATCAACCGGTACAACGGTGCGTCATTTGAAACCCGCCGACATGTGCCTGGAGACCCCCACAGTTTGATGGGCAACAGTGTCTCGTCTATAGAAATGGCTTCCAATGGAGACATGTGGTTTTTGATTGAAGAAATGGGGATCAGTCACTTTCGGCCCGATGCCCAAGCATTCAATCATTTCAAGGTTCAAGATGGCTTATTGAACGCCGATGTGTTTGCCATGGCTTTGGATGGTCAGGATCGCTTGTTTGCCTTTCACTTCAACGCCGGTATCACCATCTTAGATGACCAAGGAGGCATCACACAGGCACCCGAATGGATGAATGAAGACAGGCCATCGGCCTTGTTTTTTGACGCTGCCATGGTCAATGGCGACCAGTTGTGGGCAGTGACGCTTGATGGTTGGGTGTTGTTTTGGGATTTAAGCCAACAAACCCATGTGTGGCATCAGGTGGTCAATGATTCACGCGATGGCGCCAATGGTTTGTATGACATCCATGTCGCTGCCGATGGCGGTATTTGGGTTTCAGGTTACACCGGCGTTTACCAATGGCAGCCTCAAACGCAACGATTCAAGCATGCCATCACCGAATCGGATTTGATCGAAGTTTACGGCAAGCGCGTTTCGGTGCGCAGCAGTTTCAAGAGCCAGTCGGGTCACATGTGGTTGGCCACATTGAACGGGCTTTTGATGCAATCTGAAGGCCAATGGCACCCCATCACTTTGTTGCACCAGGGAAAAACCATGGCACCCGACATGTACGTCAACCAAGTGCTGGAAGACCATGAGCACAACCTGTGGATTTTGACCATGGAACAAGGGGTGTTTGTGGTGCCGTCGGATTGGCAAAACCAAACCATCATTCCAGTAGCCGACGGGATCCATAAAGTCGCCTACGATGAGCACAACAAATGGTTGTACTGGGGTCATGAGTTTTCACCCACTTTGTCAACGATGTCATTGCAAGCGGCACAGCCCAATGTCGAACAGGCTTGGGACAACAGCGAGTGGTCACAATTGAAGGTCAACCGCTTGTCTGTGCATGAAGACCAATTGTGGGTGGGTGGCATTTCGGCGCTGTTATTTGGCGAAAAGGGCGAACCATTACGTAAAGTCACTTGGCCTGAAATGGCCGAAGAAAGCACCATCAATGTGCTCAAAAGCAGCCCATCAGGACAGGCCATGGCGGTGCATGTGTTTGGTGACACATCGCTGTTGTTACTGAATCAGGCGGATCAGGAACTGCAGGCCAAAGTCACGTTGAAACAAGCCGACTTACTCAAGGTCCAATGGCTTGATGAGTCGCGCTTGGCATTGATCCACAACCACCAGGTTTGGCACCATGATCTCGATAAAGGGGCTTGGGATCTGGTCTTTGAAACCGACCAGTTCATCCATGATTACCTTCACCACAACCAGCAACATTGGGTTGTGGTCAATGGTGTGGTCCATTTGTTGGACATTTCGAATCAACAGGCCATTTCCCTGGATTGGATGCCACAAGGCCCCATGCCACTGATCCAAGGCCTCTATCCCGATCACAACAACCGCCTTTGGATGTCCACAGATCAAGGCTTGTGGGTTTGGCATCAAGACACGGCCAAACACCGCTTGTTCAGTGTCGCCAACGGCCTGCCCAGCAATGATGTCTTGGCGGTTTACCACCAAGACAATGGCCATTGGGTGGTTACAGATAAAGGTGTTTTGCGCCTCGATGAAGCGGTTTTGACCGCCCAGGTAGAGGCTCCAAAAGTGATCATAGAGGCGATTCAGCTGAATCAACAGGCTGTTGATTTGGATCGGCCCTTACCGCATCAATTTGGTTTGATGGAACTGGCATTTGCCATGCCTTCTTACCGGCACCCTAACGGCCACCAATTTCAATACAAGCTGCAATCCCATGACCCATGGCAAAATTTGGGCGGCCGCAACCAATTGACTTTTCATGATCTGGCTACCGGTGATTATGCATTGACCCTGCGCGGCAAAGATGACATCAGTGATTGGAGCCCAAGCCAGACCATTCGCTTCACCGTTGAACCACCTTGGTGGTTGTCCCGGTGGGCGTTCGGGGCTTATGGCCTGGCCTTGTTGTTGGTGCTGCTTTTGATGCGCTGGCAAATGCGCAGCCGTTGGGTTTATCAACAAACCATCAAAGAAGCCACCAACCGACAAAAATTCGCTGAGTCTCAACTCAACTTGACCACTTCATTGGTGGGAACTTTGGATGCCGATTCTTTGATGAAGAGAATCAAAAAAGAAGTCGCCAATCAACTGTCACCCAAATACATTGGTGTGGCCTTTTGGAATGAAGACCAACACATGGCATTGTTCAGTGAGCCCCTTGAAGTTGAGCAACAAGTGCATTGGCAGCAACAAGCGAAGACCATGCGCCAGCAAGGCCGCGATCATGAGTTGACCAACAACGAGGGCGGTCAACAGTTGTTGGTGGGTTTTGGTCACAGCCAAACCCGTTATGGGCTCATCAGGATGTGGCAAGAGCTGCCATTCAGTGCCAATGATTTGATCTTGGCTCAAGCCTGCGCGACCCAGTCTTCATTGGCTTTTGAAAATGCCAGACTGTACGAAACGGTCAAAGATTTGGCTCAAAAAGCACAGATGGCCAGCCAGGCCAAAAGTGATTTTCTGGCCCAGGTTTCGCACGAAATCAGAACGCCAATGAATGGCATCCTGGGCATGAACCAGCTGCTGCAATCAACCACACTGGACGATGAACAACAGGTCTACACAGAAGCCGTGGCTGAATCCGGTGAACACCTGCTTCACATCATCAATGACATCCTGGATTTATCGAAAATTGAGGCCGGTCAATTGGTTTTGGAAAACCGCGCGTATGACCTGTATCAAGTTGTTGACGAAGTCATGGCTTTGTTCCAATCACAGGCCCAGCGAAAATCATTGTTGCTCTTCAGCCACATTGAAAAAGGGGTCAAAACCCTGCGCATGGGTGATGCTGTGCGGATCAAACAAATCATCATGAACCTGGTCAGCAATGCCATCAAATTCACGCCCAAGGGCCATGTGGTGGTGACGCTCAGTACCAGCGAAATGGGTGGCATCCATTTACAAGTAACCGACACCGGTTTGGGCATTGCCAAAGACAAAATCAAGCAATTGTTTGACCCATTCACGCAAGCAGACAGCAGCATCACACGGCGCTTTGGTGGTACCGGATTGGGCTTGAACATCGTCAAGCAATTGGCCGAGCTGATGGCAGGTGAGGTGACCATTGAGTCCGAACCCGATCAAGGCACCACCGTGCATTGTCATTGGCAGGATGAACTGCAAGACCCTGAAGCGATTCAAGCGCAAAGGCTGGAGAAAAAGGTTTTCTTGGCCACCGATGCGCACCCATGTCATCAGGCATTGGCATCGGCTTGTTTGGCATTGGGTTGTTCTTTGGTTGATGATGAGGCTGTGGCAGATGTGGTGCTGGCAAGCGATCAGAACGCAACACCAATCAAAAACAAGCCAGTGATGGTATTGGGGCGTGACCTGATCATTCCATGGACCCAGAAGTCTCTTGGTCTTGGCTTGTCTGGAGGACGCAGCAACCGCTCGCCTTCATTGATGACAGCACAAGAACAGGTACACTTATTGATTGTAGAAGACAGCCCCAGTAACCAACACCTGTTGTTGGAGTGTTTTGAGAAATCGGGCCATGTGGTTGACCTATGTGATCACGCAGAAGATGCCATGGTGCGGGCCAAACAAACGCAGTTTGATGCATTGATTTGTGATTACCATTTGCCGGATCAAGACGGCATGCATTTGATCCAGCGGTTCAAAACCATCCACCCGAACACGCCCACCATTTTGATGACGGCCGATTTGAGTCAAGATTTGGAAAGTTTGAAAGAGCAAGCCGGTGCCGATGTGGTGATCGGCAAACCATTCGACATCAACGAACTGTCAGCGTCATTGCTTGGGCTTATTCGGCGATAATTTGCCATTGACCTCATTGAGGGCCAAATCCAATTTGGCGACCAACTGGGCTTTCTTTTCAGGGTCGATGTATTTCGACTCAAAAGCCTGTTGTGTTTTGTTGAGTAAGTCGTCGAACTTCTTGTCGTTTTGATTCAGTGGGGGGTACTTGTCTTTGTTGGCTTCATCGAACAAACCAATCCACCTTTCAGACATTTTGCCGTAACTCAAAACACGGTAGAGGTAACGACCTGGGTTGCGTTGGTGTCTGACCAGGCCCCAAAGGCTGGCGCCCAAACAGACCGGCATCAAAGCCAAATCCCTGAGGCCATCAACTATGAGTTTCAGCTGTAATACCAAAGTGTCGCGAACGACTTCTGCCCTTTGGTTGGCTTGTGTTGGGTGGTTGTTGTTTTCGTCACTCATGGCACTTCAGACTGATTGAACTACAATCATTGTAATTCAATTGGCGGATTGAATCATGGCCCTTTGGTCACGAAATCGAATTCAAATAAATCACCACCGCGGCTTCAAACAACGCCTTTTCATCGTCGGTGAATCGGTCTTTGATCGGGCTGTCGATGTCGAGAACGCCTTTGGCTTTTTCGTGCTTGAATGGCACCACCACTTCAGACTCACTGGCCGCATCACAAGCGATGTGTCCAGCAAAGGCATGGACGTCTGCGACCACTTGGGTTGTGTCGGTGGCGTAGGCCGTGCCACACACCCCTTGCCCGATGGGAATGCGCGTACATGCCGGTTGGCCATGGAACGGCCCCAAGACCAATTCATCACCTTGCTCAAAGTAAAAACCCAGCCAGTTGACCTGTTCTAAGTTGTGGAACAAAAAGGCCGACAGGTTGGCGGCATTGGCCAAAGGGTCGTGTTCGGCTGACAGCAAGCCATCAAGTTGTTTCAATAACAGGTGGTATGAATCTTTCATTTTGCGTTCACAGGTTCAATCAACACTCATATGGGGATGGGTGCTTGGTAGACAAGCACCCATTGCCCAAATCAAGCTTTTTCTTTCAAAAGGTCCCTGATTTCGGTGAGCAAGGCTTCTTCATTGCTGGGTTTGGGTGGTTCGGCCGGCTTTTCTTCTTCTTTGGTCTTCATGTTGTTCATGGCTTTGACCATCAGGAAGACCGCAAAGGCGATGATCAGAAAATCGATCGCTGTTTGAACAAAGGCGCCCCATTGTAGGGTCACGGCTTCGCTGTTCTCTGTGGCCTCTTTCAACACGATGGCCAAGTCAGAAAAATCGACACCGCCCAACAGCATCCCCAAGGGCGGCATCATCACCCCGTTAACAAAAGCGGTGACGATCTTGCCAAATGCAGCGCCGATGATGAT
>JAUHZH010000460.1 GCA_030426065.1 Gammaproteobacteria bacterium | reverse complement strand
GCGTGTTGGCTGATTCGGGCGCCATCGGTGGCTCAGGTTCCCAAGAGTTTCACGTGATTGCCGATTCTGGTGAAGATGCCATCATGTATTCAGACACCGGCGATTACGCTGCCAACATCGAGAAATGTGAAGCTGTGGGTTTGATAGCCACCCGAGCAGAGGCCAATCAAACACTTGAAAAAGTGTCCACACCGACACAAAAGACCATCGAAGAAGTGGCCCAACATTTGCAAGTGGACAAATCACAAACCATTAAAACACTCTTGGTGGAAGGTGTCCATGGCCCCGTCGCGCTGGTGGTCCGAGGAGACCACCAACTCAATGAAATCAAAGCCAACAATTTGGCCACGGTGGCTTCACCATTCCGCATGTTGAATGATGATGAAATCAAGCAAGTGGCTGGTTGTGAGCCTGGCTTCATTGGTGTCAAAGATTTGAACTGTCACGTGGTTGTTGACCAAACCGTGGCCAACATGTCTGACTTCATCTGTGGTGCATCGGAAAATGGTTTTCATTTAATGGGCGTCAACTGGGAGCGTGATGCCAGTTACCATGAAGTGGCTGATTTGCGTGATGCGCAAGTGGGTGACCCCAGCCCTGACGGTCTAGGCACCTTAAAAATGGCTCGTGGCATCGAAGTGGGCCATATTTTTCAGCTCGGCAGCAAATATTCAGAGGCCATGAATGCTGTGGTTTTGAATGAACAAGGCAAGTCTCAGGCCATGGAAATGGGTTGTTATGGCATGGGTATTTCTCGCATGGTGGCAGCGGCCATTGAACAAAACCATGACGACAAAGGCATCATCTGGCCAGAAGGGATTGCGCCTTTCCAGGTCGCCATATTGCCAATGAACTACCAAAAATCAGAGCGGGTTCGCGCCGCTGCAGATGATTTGTATCAGCAATTATCTGGCCTGGGCATTGAAGTGATTTTGGATGACCGGAAAGTCCGCCCAGGGTTCATGATGTCTGACTTTGAGTTACTGGGCATCCCTCATCAAGTGATCATTGGAGACCGTGCATTAGATCGGGGAGAGTTTGAATACAGAATGCGAAAAGACATGCAATCACAGGATGTGCCTTGTGATAAAATCATTGACTTATTGAAGCAAAACATGGGTGCATGAAACGAATCAAAAGTTCAATTAAGGAAGGCGCGGTGTTTTTCAAGAATGCCGTCGCCAATCCCAAACAAGTGGCATACCTGTTGCCGTCCTCGCCATGGTTGGTCAAACAAATAGCCGAGACCTCGGCATTGAAAGGCGTAAAGCGCATCATTGAATTGGGTCCGGGGACTGGAGGGACCACCCGTGCCATCCTCAAAGTCATGGACCCCGATGCAGAGTTGGTCAGTGTTGAGATCAACCCCAAATTCATTGCACACATGGAAAAAACCATCGTCGATGGCC
>JAUHZH010000459.1 GCA_030426065.1 Gammaproteobacteria bacterium | reverse complement strand
GCAAAGGCGCCATGTCCGAAGCCAAAGTCATCACCACCTGTCCTGATGTCAGCTGTAAATACAACAGATCATCCTGATTGACATCGAGCCAGTCTGTTTCACCAGCTTCCGACACCACTTGACCTGGCGTTTTCCCCGAAACTGGATCAACCTTCACAGGCTGTACGCAACCGGACATCAGCAAGCAGGCACCCAAGCAAAGCATCAATTTCATTGTTTTCCTCTTTTTTTCATGTTCATTAACGGTCATTATCACACGGGCGTGGTCAAAAGCGCCCACATAAGGGCATTTTTTTCCGCTATAATACATGGGCAAAATGAGTTTAACCCATATCAAAGGATGAATGACCCGACGATAACGCAGATCAGCACAAACTCACACGCAACAACTCCTCACAAACTGCTTGATTCTGTCATCATACAAACCGTAATGATCTTTGCCGCTTGGCTGATGGTCTGGCATATTGGCCGCTTGGTTGAATACACCGAACACGCCAGTGTGTGGTTCCCTGCCGCCGGTTTTACTTTTTCTTGCATGATGGTTTTGGGTAAACGGGCTCTGTTCCCCATCATGTGTGCCGCCATTGTGGTCACCATCTGGAACGGGCACCACTACCAACTGGGGCTGTCATTACCCGAATTGATTTGGGGTGGATTTTGGTTTGGCTGGGCACACATTTTGCCTTATTGGGCTGGTGCCCATTTCATCGCCAACCTGGCCAACAAAAGCCAGCACAACACCTCCAAATTGATTGTATCTTTCATCATCATTGCTGGACTCGTGGCTTTGTTAACCACCATTTTGGTCATCATTTCGCTCATTTTAACCAAGCAAATGCCGGCTCAAGACATGAGCAGCACACTGCTCCCTTTCTGGATTGGAGACATGGCCGGCGTGATCGTCTTGTCGCCCATTTTCAGTGGCCTGTTGATTCGCGCTTTTCCCAAACCCAAATTGAGTTTGGGACAGTTCTTGCATGGAGGCATCGGGTCATCTGATCGTTTTCTGAAAAAAATTGGCCTGAATGCCGCCTTGATTTTGGTGACCATGCTGTTGGCAAAATTCACCCAATCCTTTGAAAGCTCCTTTGCAGTCTTTTTCTTGGCCATCACACACATGTGGATTGCCACCACGGAAACCCCTGTCTTCAATGTCATGAGCCTGGCCATCTCCAGTGTTTTGATCGTGGTGCTGGTGCATGCGTTGGGCTTGATGAATCACATCATGGTCTACCAGTTTGCCATCAACGTGATCGCCGCCAATGCCTTGTTCGGCATCGCCATCCCGCAACTGAAAGCCCACAACCAAACCTTGGAATCAATGGTCTTCACCGACGCGTTAACCCAAGTGGCTTCGCGCCAATACATGGACTTGTATGTGGCCTCAGCGATTGAACATTGTCAAACAGAAAACGA
>JAUHZH010000119.1 GCA_030426065.1 Gammaproteobacteria bacterium | reverse complement strand
TCCCTTGCTCTTGGTGTGCAGAAACCCAAACCTTATCAGGCACGCCGTCGTGCCCTTTGATCCAATCCACTTTGGCTTCAGACAGGTCGATCTTATTGTACACTTCAATTGTGGGCACTTGGCCTAAATCAAGGTCAGCCAACACTTTGTTGACTTCATTGATGTGGTCTCTGTGTTCTGGATTGGCATCATCAATCACATGTAACAACAGGTCGGCATCAATCGCTTCTTGCAAAGTGGCACGGAATGCGGCCACCAGCTCATGGGGCAAATCCCGAACGAATCCCACGGTGTCAGAAATGACGGCTTTGGTGCCCGTTAT
Organism: Gammaproteobacteria bacterium; assembly: GCA_030426065.1. Taxonomy (GTDB): domain Bacteria; phylum Pseudomonadota; class Gammaproteobacteria; order Xanthomonadales; family Marinicellaceae; genus Marinicella. Next base: position 6,564 of record JAUHZH010000119.1, on the reverse strand, counting down.
CGTGGTCAATTGCCTGACAGTTGGGTCCAAAGTGGCGAAGAGTTGATCTTGAGCGTACACTTCAGACTCGGTCAAACGGTTGAACAGCGTCGATTTACCGGCATTGGTGTAGCCCACCAAAGCAATCATTTTCACGCCTGACTTTTTCCTTTGTCGGCGGCCTTGTTCACGCTGACGCAAAACTTTTTCCAATTTGGCATTCAGGCTTTTCATGCGAACCGCCAACAAGCGTCGGTCGGTTTCAAGCTGCGTTTCGCCGGGTCCACGCATGCCGATGCCGCCTTTTTGTCTTTCCAAGTGGGTCCAACCACGGACCAATCGGGTCGACATGTGTTTGAGCTGGGCCAATTCGACTTGCAGCTGTCCTTCGTAAGAGCGGGCCCTTTGCGAAAAGATGTCGAGGATCAATGTGCGCCGGTCCAAGACACGGGCTTGCACCAATTTTTCCAGATTCCTTTCCTGGATGGGGCTCAAAGAGGCATCAACCAAAACCAGGTCGGCTTCATTGGCCTTAACCAATTCGGCCAAAGATTCGGCTTTGCCTGAGCCAATGTAGTACTTGGGTTCTATGTCTAGGCGACTGGAGGTCAACAAGCCGTGAATTTCAGCACCAGCGGTAGTGGCCAATTCACGGAATTCGTTGACACGATCCAACACCTCGCCTTCCCAATCACCATCTGGCGTATGGGGGCAAAGCAAAATGGCGCGATCACCTCTTTTCGAACGTTCAAACAATTGGATTCCTTCTCATCTACCTTAGGTAAACTTCAGCCACAAAAAAAGCAAGTCACATCGTTCATGACTTGCTTTTATGTAAGCGCTGTTGCTGTCAGTCTTATTCAGCTGGTTCTTGCTGAATTTTGTAAGTGCTGACATTTTTGGCAGGCACAATCGTTGAGATGGCATGCTTGTATACCAATTGGTTGGTGGTGTTGTTCAGTACCACAACAAATTGGTCGAATGACTCAATGGTGCCCTGCAATTTGATACCATTCATCAAAAAAACAGACACAGGAATGCGCTCTTTTCTTAAAGCATTCAGGAACGGATCTTGTAAAGTTTGTGATTTAGACATTGTGATTTACCCTGCTCATTATTATTTTTGAGCGGGATTCTATCACAATCAAAATCCCAACGGCCAGATAATCTGCAAATGTGACGCTAAGAACCTTGCTTTTGACCAGTAAATGCTGTTATTTGGGGTCATTTTACCCCAAATGTGTCCAAATCAATAACAAATTCGTCTATCAAATGGTGGTGAAGTCAGTCTTCTTTTATTGGCAAAAATCAACCCGCTCACCATCCATCCAAGCCATGTTGGCTGATTGACCGGCTTTGACGAACGCGTGGTGCAATGATTCACTGTTGGTGAATTTGAGAGCTGTTTGTAGTTCTTGATCTTTAGCAAATGCAAGCCACAAATGGTCATGGGTGGCGGCGCTCATGTGTTGTTGAAATTCAGTCAGTCCTTGTCTGTTATCAGGGAAGTAGTGGTGACTGATGATTTGTTGTTGGTCATCCAACGCGAATCCCCACAATCCTGTATGTAACTTCAATGAGTTGAGTAAATACCCTTTGTGATAGAAGTGAGGGTAATGATCAACCCCGTCCATGATCAATTGAACTTTGGTTTTTTCTTTTTCTGTTTGAACCACCCTTTCGGCATCGAATTGGCAGTGGATGGGTTCTTTGCTTTCTTTGATTGAAAAAGACCTGATGACTTCGTTGGTGTGATCAATCAATGCTTTTTTATGACAACCGTTCAATGGCCATGTCATGTTTTTTTCACAGGTTTCAGGTTGGTTGCCAACCATGTGACCTTCATGCCAGTCCAAGTACCGAGTCACGTATTGCTGTTGACTTTTGTTGTTGGTAAAAATGGATTGCCCGTACATGAATGAGACGTTGTGGTCAATCGCCATCAAGTCCAATAATGTCGGTGCCAAATCATAACCACCCATTGTGGTATCGGCCGCCACATCAATGGGTTGGTTGATCAAGGTCAATAACTTTTTGTCGGCGACCAATTCACCGAACAACTCGGTCATTTTGGGTGTGGGAAAAATACCGTGATCAGCCACTATCATCAAAACCGCATCGTCCAGCAAAGCCTCAGCCCTCAGTGCTTCTACGAATTGGCCAATCAAATGATCAGTACAATGGACGGCGTCCAAAAAAGGCTCGTTGAAATTTTGGTAGTCTTGACAGCCTTGGTATTGATAACCTGGTAAGTGGGTGCCCAGGTTCAACAAGGTCACATTGTAAGGTGGATTCTTGGCCGCTTCTTTGATGGTTTGCACGGCTTGATCGAATAAAATGGCATCACTCAAACCCCAACCTCCCTCATGTCTGGGGAATCCCGCTTCCTGCCAATATTCCCAGCCTTTGATTTCATCGTAACCATGGGTGGACAAAAACGTGCCTTTACCCGCAAACTCCATGGCGGCACCTCCGAGGTAATGTTGTTGGTAGCCGGCACGTTTCAACACATCGCCCAAACAAGGCATCATGCCCATCAATTGACCGTTATTGAGGAAGGTGTTGTTGCCTGCGCCCATTGGCAGCATGATGCCGCATTGGGAGGCAATGATCCCTTCGATTGTGACGTATGATGAAGTCAGCGACTCAATGTAAGTGAATTCATTCTTCAAGGCATTGATGTTGGGTGTCAAACCTGGGTATTTTGGGTGGTTGGTCAATCCGGCATTGAAAGACTCCAAATACACCAAGATCAGGTTTTTGCTTTGTGTTGTGTGTTTGGCGGTGAAATTAAGTTGTGAGGATGGTTTGTCCGTCTGAATGATTTGTAAAGACTTGAATTGCTCAATCAAGGCGGGGTCAACTGACTGAGACTGATGGCCCAAATACTGTTGTAATGTATTGAACAGTCGACCCAAAGGTTGTGTGGGCAGACAAAAGATCAATCCCAACATGGCCAACAGGGTGATGGCGCCATGTATTTTGGTTTTTGAGGCAGTTACCCAACGGACCAGCAACCAACTCAACCCCACCAATGCCAAAGACAAGGCCGATAAGATGAATGGGTACTCAATCCAAGCGATTTTGATGGATTGTGGTTCAAAATGAAACAGCACTTCTTCGATGAGCCCCTGTCCCGTGAAGTCATAAAGCCCAAATTCAAATACAGAAGTTACCAGCATCAGCAAATAGAGCGATACAAGGGCAAACAAGGAGCATGTCTTGAGAATGGGAGGGAGTCGTTGTGTCGACAACATCAGCAATGCCAGTGCGCACAGCATCACTGACATGTAAGCCGCTTCGATGATTGAAGGGAAATAAATCAAATATGTTGCACCAAGCGGCAAGAACAAAGCCAAAAACAGCCTGAAAGTTTGAAACATCATGGTCATGTCAAATCCATCGGGTTAAAGACCCTGCCACATTTGAAGATTGGTTCATGGCATGCAAGTGGGCGGATTGCAAGACCAGTGTTGCGTTGGGAGCTCAAGGGTATGACTTCCTGAGAAAACCTGTGGTGCAATTTTGAAATCAGGTCAGTGCTGTGTTTCATAAAGGGTTCCTCAATGGCGTGTTTTGTGACTGTGGCAATCACATCGGATGTTGTCATCAGCCTGTCATCCAAACATCAGAAACTGGCAGGCGCAGCTTCATGCATTGTCAAACCGGCAAATTTAATGTTTTTTATCTGGATATGCAAGGATGAGCATCTATTCAATTGAATCATTCAGAGGGAGTTAAGTGTAGTTCAATGCCATTTGCGTGTAGTTTTTGCTTCAATTTCCAGCCTTTATGGCACATAGCTTGGTTGTTGCTGGTCTTGCATTCTACAGGGGCATCCTCCCAATTGGCATTGCCTTCAAAAGGTACCTGTATCATCAGATACCTTTGGGCACTGAAATCCAATGCGTTCAGCCATTCGTTGTTGGCATGGTCAACTTTAATCAAATCAGTTAACTGCTGGGATGAATTGCTGTTAATCACCAAAAATCCGGGTTTGTTTAACTGATGTTGGTCTAAATAAAAACCCTGTCTGACGAATTCAGTCTCTAACCGTTCGCCAGCCAATGAGATGGCGGTGATGTGTTTTTTGTCATTGATTTTGATGGTCAACACAGAATCATGTTTCAGTTTAAATGACTGGGTCCCATTGAAATGATTTAAGTAAGCATAAACGGTATTGAGTGCATCTGTTGGGTTGCAGGGTAGATTTGAACCGTTGCAAAAATGACTGTACTCCAATTTTTGACCACCTTTGTACGAGCCATGGCGTGTCAGGTATGCCTGCTCCGCTGATCGGTTGGCACGTCCTTGAATGAACTGGACATTGTGGCGGATCTTCAGTTGGTCCAATACAAAAGGAGCCAAATCATACAATGCTTGCGGTGTGTGATTGGGTGAGCCACCCAGTAACATGCCAAACAACCGTTTGTTGGCCACGGCCTTGCCAAACAGTTGTTGTGTGTAATTGGTGTTGAAAATGCCGTGATCGCCGGTGATGTAGATCAAGGTGTTGTCGGTGATGCCTTCTTGCTCCAATTGGTTGATGAACTGACCCAGCAGGAAATCTGTGCAATGGATGGCTTGAAGGTATCGGTCATCAGAGTGTTTGTATTGGGGACAATCAGGTGAAGGAAAGCCTTTCAAATGGGTGCTCAAACTGAGCATGCTGAGGTGGAACGGATCCTTTTCCTGTTTCAAAGATTTGATTTGTTCCAATGCTTTTGCAAACAGGTCTTGATCGTGTAAGCCCCACCAACTGTGACTGTCCTTGTCTTGGTACTCAGGCCGATCCCTGAAATCTTCCCAGCCCCAAACTTCATCGAAGCCATGAGACAGCAAAAAGTCGCCTTTTCCGGCAAATGATTTCAGTGCACCGCCCATGTAAATTTGGCGGTAGCCGGCTTGAGACAAAACATCGCCCAGGCAAGGGACCTGAGCCACTGGGTTGTTGCCAACCATGCTGTTGTTGCCTGCGGCCATGTTAGCAGTCAGGCCACACATGGCACCGATCAACCCATCCATGGTGAAGCCAGCTGTTGAAATGTAGTTGGGGAATGTGAGGTGTTGGGATTTGAGTTGTTGTATGTGTGGTGTCAAATCAGGATGCTGATTGTCAGCCAAAATGGCACTGAAAGACTCCAAATAAATCACAATGAGGTTTTGAGGCTGCGCTGGAGCCGTTGCTTCAATTTGGTGTTTCTTCACCGCTATGGGCTGAATACCAAAGTGGGCGTATTGGGCCAAAGTGTCTGCATCCAATTGCTGTAGGTTTCGCAAAGTTTGGTGTGCGGTGTATGCTGAATGTATGCGGCCCAAAATGCTGGCCTGTCCACCCCAAACCAACACCCCAACCGAAACGGTGAAAGTCAGCCAGTGGCTCAACCGGCCATTGAGGTTGATTTGCCTGATGATGATGTTGATGACCACCAGCAACAAAACAAACAACAACAAGGCATACCAGTATTCTTTGACCCCAAGTTCAAAAGCATGCCAGTTCATGTGGTAGATCACTTCAGGCCCAAAAATCATGCCAGAAAAATCCAGAATGGCCGCTTCAGAGAAAATCAGAAAAAACGTCATTGAGACCAGCAAAATTTGAATCCAAGACAAAAACCTTCTGGCGTGGCCTTGCCCTGAAAGCCCTTTTAAGCTGATCAAAAACAGCAACAGGGCCAATGAGGCCAGTATCAACTGATGCAATGGCACCGGCTCAAAAAAAACATGCTTGTTGTTCAACATGTTGGATTCCGCAAAAACCAACAAAAACAACAAGGTGACAGACAATGTCCGGAAAACCAGTTTGATCATGGTGTCAGGAAGGGTCGGTGGGGTCAGGTGATTGGTATTCTTGAACCAAATAAAGTGGGCGCTGTTTGCTTTCATTGAACATGCGGCCCAGGTATTCCCCGATGATGCCCAGTGCCATCAACTGAATGCCGCCCAGAAACAGGATCACAGACATCAAGGAAGGGTAACCGGGAACGTCGTTGCCAAAAATCAAGGTTTTGGCAATGATGGTGATGCCATAAATGAAGGCGAAACTGGCCACCGCCATGCCAAGCCATGTGGCGAACCGGAGCGGCAAATAACTGAAAGCGGTGATGCCATCCAAGGCAAAGCGCCACAATTTGTTGTAATTCCACTTGGTTTCGCCCGCAGACCGCGCTTCGCGATCATACTCCACCATTTCGGCTTCGTAGCCGATCCAGGCAAACAGGCCCTTCATGAAGCGCGACCGTTCCGGCAAGCGTTTGATGGCATTGACGACATCACGGTCCATCAGGCGGAAGTCGCCGACATTTTGCGGGATACGCGGATGCGTGAGCTTGGAGAACAGCCAGTAAGCGCCATTTGCGGTCATGCGCTTGAGCCAGCCATCCGACGAGCGATCGCGGCGCTTGGCGAGGACGAGCTTCGCCCCGGCGCGCCATTTCGCAACCATCAGCGGAATAAGCTCTGGCGGGTCCTGCAGATCGGCATCAATCGGGATCACCGCTTCGCCTGTGGCATGATCCAGCCCGGCCGAGAGCGCAATCTCCTTGCCGAAATTGCGCGAAAGATTGACCACCTTGATCCGTTCAT
>JAUHZH010000458.1 GCA_030426065.1 Gammaproteobacteria bacterium | reverse complement strand
AAATCCATCCCTGTGGCATCGATGTTGGTTTGGCTCAGTGGCAAGAGGCTTTGTTTGATCGTTGTTTCGTTGGCTGGCAGCAAAGTGACGGCCTGTTGTAGGTGCTGCTGCCAAGCACCTTGTTGTTTCAAAGTCAGCGCCCAGCCGGCCTGCTGCAAATGATCAATGAGGGAGGCTTTCAGTAACAGCAAGTCATGGCTGTCGGCCAATTGGTCATTGTCTTCGATTTTTTTGACGCTGATGAAGCGGTCATACCAAGCCTGATCTTGTTGTTTATCTTCGGGCTGTGTTGTTGGCAGCGCCATGTCTCGCACTTGCTGGCTGATTTGGTTCAGTTGTTGCTGTAAAGCCTGGCGGTCTGTGGGCTTGAAGCTTTGCCATTCTGTCAGCAAGTCTGACAATGATTGTCGCTGTGTTTGCGAAAGGTTGGCCTGATTGAGGAAGCCTTGTAAGCTGCTGATGGCTTGTGTCACTTGACCTTGGTTGAGCAGCAGGCGGCAACCATACAAAGTGTCAACCGCCCACCGCCGGTCATCTGGAAATGTCGGTTCGGGCAACACTTCCTTGCTGGGGGTGGTAGATTTTGGTTGGCTTTGGATGAGACGCTTTAATTGTTCAATGGTTTGTTCTTGCTGATTGATTTGCTGAACCAATTGATCGATTTGGGGCTGATGATCGACGGTAACTCGGGGTTCATCCGTGGTTTGAGGTTGCTCTTGAATTTGTAACTTGATGGCATCGATTTGCGACTGCTTTTCAGCGATGTTTTTGTGTAAATTGGCTTGCTCATCGGTCAGCCATTCGATGTCTTGGCTCCAATCTTTGACGGGTTGCTCAACTGAGTTCAGGTTTTGCCAATGGTGGTATCCACCCAGCCCCAGTGCGGCGACAGAAAACAGCAAGGCCAACAAAGCCCAGCCAGATTTTTTGATGACCACGTCGTGGTGAACCACAGGTTCTTCGGAGGTTTGGGTGTCTTCAGTGGCGATTTCGTTTTCGTTGATGTTTTGGTCGTTCATGATCAATGTTTTGAGTCAATGGGCTTATTCTATACCAAGGAGTGTCAGTCCATGTTTTAAAATACCTGCTTTTGTTGGAGCGTTTTGATGGGCGTACAAAATTTTGTCTTCATCCCCAAACATTCTTGGCCCAGTGTGGCAGCCATGAACCAAGTGTTGTCACGATCGGCTGTGCCGTTGCAATTGCCTGAAGATTGGCTGTTGACCCACGAGCGTTTACAACAGGTGAGGGCTGCCAGTGAAGGTGAGGTGTGTGTGTTTGATTTTGCCCAAGCCGTTTACCAGGCCAAAGATTGGTCTTGGTCGGATGATGATTCACCCCATTTTGAAGCCATCACCACGGTTGGGATGTTCAATGCCCACTCCAATGCCCAAGAAATTTTGGGTTTGATGGCGGCGTCAT
>JAUHZH010000118.1 GCA_030426065.1 Gammaproteobacteria bacterium | reverse complement strand
CAGTTTCAGGTATAAAAAAAGACCCGTTTTCACTGGGCCTTGCCGCCGAAGAAGTGCGCATTATAGACATTCATTTCAGCTTGTAAAGCACTTTGTTTCATTTTCATGAATCTTTTTTCAGGGACCAAGAAGCAAAGCCTTATGCAGCAAGGGTTGGCAGTGTTTTTAACTTTTTGTAAGCCGAAAGGGTGGCATACTGCATCCCTGTGTGCTCAGAAATGAAACGCCCCGCCACCAACTCTCCTCGGGCCTCCATTCGAGTGAGTACTTGGGTTGCCTGTGACCAGTTCAACGGCACCAGTTCTTGTTGCCAGATTTGATAACTCAGCAAACCCCACCGTGCCAATGCCCAAGTTACCATCGTAGCAGCATCAATTGTGTCGGTTGGCGCCAAACTGATGCGACCCATCATGTCTAAATAACCAAATGAAACGCCTTTCTTTTTGGCACGATTCAAAAGCCTGGCCCTTGTGGCTGGTGATTCACTCAACACCCTCGCGGCTTGCACACCATCTATCAACACCACGCCGTGCTTGATCAAAAACACCAACACCTGCTCCAATGCCACTGGCAACGTCCCGATGGCATCACGCAATTGGGGAAAATACATCGGACCACCTTGTCGCAACGCTTTCAGCACCGGCTCAGTTTGCATGGCCAATATTTGCTCATCCCAAGGCATAAAGCTGGCATGCTCCCTTTGCAAAAAGGTGATGGCTGTTTTTTGCAGGGAACTGGATGTCACTTCCACACTGCTTGATTTTTTCCCTGCCCTTTTCCACACCCACATGCCAGACTGTGTCAGTTGGTCGAGCATCATGGGATGGTAATCTTTGATCCGTGATTTGAGGATGTCATTTTCCCATTGTTCTATGGTGGCTGCATGGCCTTCAAACTGCATCAACACTTGATGCAAACCTTCAACACCCTCCAAAGGTTTCAGGCAGTTCTGCCATTGTTTGAGAAACACAGCATGGTCTTTTTCGCTGATGGGCTTGATTCGACTGCGCCGTTGACCCAAAGTACTTTGACGCAATCGGGCCAAATGGTGGCGCTCAACCCACATCTCATCTTGGAACCTGAAGACAACACCTTGGGCCTCCAATGCCAAAAGCGCTTGGTTCAATACGCTGGCTGACAATGGCAATCGTCGGCGCAATGATTCAGCTGAAACAATCCCATCAATGGCCAACCTGCTTTGCACCATGTCTTTGATGAGCGCTTGCACATCACCTTCATGAGGATGACCCAAAAGGTGGCCCCATACCTTATATATATGTTCTCGCTGTGACGTTGCCAACCAAACAGGCTCATCAAACACCGTCACCACTTCAATGTGGCCTGTTTTTTCTAAGCGCCTCAAATGCATTTCCAACCCCAGGGCTTCATTCGGCCACAACCAAGTCGCGTATTGAATGAACTCCAAACATTCATCTTCATCGCGGACATGGGGCCGGATGCTTTGGTTGAATGCTTTGAATTCCTCAACAGACAACAGCTGTGCAGTGAAATCATGATTCAAATCCCGGGTTTGAATCGCCAGGGTTCTTCTTGCCTCGGCATCTTCTTCATCAAGGAAAGCGAAATTACGTGCATTGATGATGCCCATGGACGCAGGGGACGGTGTTTGGCTGTCAACAAAGTGCATGTTGATCTTTTGGCATTGAATCTGATTCAACAATTCAGACAAACCTTCGATGTCCATGATTCCTTGTGTGCAGTCCCACAGGGTTTGCGTCACCAAGGGGTGATCTGGCACTTCCCTGTTACCGGCGATGTTTTCTGCACAGGCAATCTGATCAGGAAATATTTCTGCCACCAAGTCCTCAGCGGCATTGCGTTGGAATTGGGGCAACACGCGTCGGTCCCCCATTCGCCGCTTCACCGCCAAAGCAATGGATGCATTCCAACGCCATTGGGTGACAAAGAACGGTGTGTCCAACAAAGCTTGAATCAACACCTCTTTGACAGTGTCTGGCTTTAAATAATGGGCCACATCTGACAAAGGAAAGCTGTGTGTTGAGCTCAATGACAAAATCAAAGCATCCTCAATCGCCGCCGCCTGCAGTTCAAAATTGAATTGCTTGCAAAAGCGTTTGCGCAATGCCAAGCCCCATGCCCGATTCAATCGTGAGCCATAAACCGAATGAACCACCAAATGCATGTCGTTGTTGCCATCAAAAAATCGCTCAACCACGATGTCATCTTGACTGGGCATCACTCCCAAAACCGTTTCACTGTTCAATGCATAGTCTGACAATTGCTTGGCTTTTGCTGGCGTGATCGACAGTTGGGCGGCTAATTGCTCTGATGTGTTTGCGGTTTGATTGTGCTGTGCCAACTGTTTCCTGATGTCAGATACCGCCGCAGACAACGCATCGGATCGCCACATGGTGACACCAAACCAAAACGGTATGTTGGGTGGTTGGCCTTGGGCATCCTCGACAAAAACCGTGCCCGTGGTGACCTTGAGGATCTTATATGAGTGATTACCCAATTGAAAAATATCACCGGGAATGCTTTCGAAAGAAAAATCCTCATTCAAAGTGCCGATGTTGATGTCATCCGGCAGCAACCGGACATCGTAATCAAAATGATCCGGGATGGTACCGCCATTCAATACTGCTGTTAATTGGGCGCCTTTGCGCGGCCGAACCTCATCTTTAATGGCATCGTAAGTGATCAATGCTTTTTGGAATGTGGCTCGTTTTGAGTATCCCTCCGCCAACATCAGCACCACTTGTCTGAATTGACCTTCTGTCAAAGCATTGTAACTGTGGGCGGTGGTCAACAGGTGATACAGTTGCTTGACTGGCCACGGCTTCAGTGCCACTTCAGCCACCACCTGTTGAGCCAAGACATCCAGCGGGTGTTCCGGCCAGCGCAGGTGTTCCAACTGATTGTTGTTGACGGCCTGGAGCAAAGCACAGGCCTCAATCAAGTCATCCACAGTCAACGGAAACAACAGCCCTTTTGGTGTTCGATCCACCCCGTGTCCGGATCGGCCCACGCGTTGCAAAAACGCTTGGATGCTGCCAGGTGATCCAACCTGACAAACCAAATCCACATCACCGATGTCAATGCCCAATTCCAAAGAAGCCGTGGCAACAATGGCTTTGAGCTGACCGTTCTTCAATGCCATTTCCGCTTGCAAGCGGTGCTCTTTGGCCAATGACCCATGGTGTGCAGTCACCACGGACTCGCCCACCCTTTCAGCCAAATGCTTGGCAGCCCTTTCTGCCAATCGGCGGTTGTTGACAAACACCACCGTCGTTCGGTGGCGCTTGATGTGCGCTGCGAGCAAATCATACACCTCGGCCCATTGCTCATTCGACATGATGATTTCAAGCGGCGAATCCGGTGTCACAATTGCCAGCTCAAGTTTCCTTCGGTGACCCAAATCCACAATGCTGCTATATTCTGGATGGAGAATGTAGTCACGTACTTTCTCAATGGGCCGTTGGGTGGCCGAAATGGCAATCCTTTGTGGACGCGCTAAAGTCAAGGCTTCCAAACGCATCATGGTCAAAGACAAATGCGCCCCACGCTTGTTGGGCGCCAGCGCATGGATTTCATCGATGATCACCGTTGACACCGGGTGCACCATTTCTCGGCCCGCTTTGGAGGTGATGATGTTGTACAAAGATTCAGGTGTGGTCACCAATATGTTCGGTGGCTTCTTTTTGATTTTCTCACGCTCATACGGTGTCGTATCCCCAGTCCAAACCGCTGCGGTCACTTGGGGCCCATTGCCCCACTTGGCCTGGATTTCAGACAGTGGCTGTTGAAGGTTGAGGTGGATGTCATTGCTCAAGGCTTTCAAAGGTGACACATAAATCACTTTCAAAGTTTCGCTGACAGGTGATTCAAAGAGCTTGTTGATGGCTGATAAAAATGCAGCCAAGGTTTTACCAGAACCTGTGGGCGCTGCCATCATCACATCTTTTCCCGTTTCAATTTCTTTCCACGCCGCCTTCTGGACATCGGTGGGCGCTTTGAAACGCGTTGAAAACCACTGTTGTATCAACTCATTAAACATTTGGCAAAGCAAGGCTTAACATTTATAATGCCCCGATATTTTCCGTGACAAACAACCAAGGATAATTCATGAGTGATCAAGATTCGATATTTTTTAGGAATTTTTCCATCCTGTTGGGTGTGATGATCTTATTGACCATCATACTGGCTGTTGGCTCCAGCATGTTTCAAGACAACTTGGTCGAGAACCTGAAAGACAGACTAGATCGCTCTGACATCCAGGCCAGCATTGCACCAGCAGCAGCAGTCAACACCGACCCCAATGCCATTGTTGAAGTGGCGCCAGCACAACAAGCCGTTCCTTTTGATGGTTCTTTGGATGGTGAGCTGATATACAACAACGTGTGTGCTGCATGTCATGGCACAGGCGCTGGTGGCGCACCCAAACTGGAAGCTGCCGCTTGGGAAGGGCGCATAGACAAAGGTGCTGAAGCTGTTTTGGCCAACGCCATCAATGGTTACACCGGTGAAGCTGGGCTCATGCCTGCCAAAGGTGGCCGCACAGACTTGACAGATGAGCAAGTGAAAGCCGCCGTCGACTTCATGACCGGAAGCTTATAAAACAATACACTCATCCCATGATTGCAAAAGGCCGTTGATGACAACGGCCTTTTTTTATTCACAACCCAGTGATGCCGCCTTTGTTTTTGACTTTGCCTTGAATCAATTGCAAGTCGGCCAATCGAATCATTTTTTGACCCGTTTCATCGGCTTCAGGTTTTGATACGTGGAACCCCATGGTGATGCCTATGGCACGTTCAACACCTTGCCTGGTGAAGAGCACCCTTTGCCCTGCTTGATGCAATTGTTCCAGCTTAAACTTGGCTTCTGCACCTTCGGAAAGTAAACAAGCCAAACAAAATTCATCACCTCCATAGCGGCCCATCAAGTCACCCGAACTCAGTTGACTGTTCAAAGATGCCGTTAACTCCCTGAGGATGCGATTGCCTTCATCATGACCCAACTCATCATTGATCTCTTTGAATTCATCGACATCCAACATCACAACCATCAAAGTGTGGCCTTTCAGCTTTGCCAAGGCACTCATGTCATCCAAACGAACCAGAAATTCACTCAATCGGTAAGCGCCTGTCAGTGCATCCATGGTGGCTTGGCGATGAATGATGCTGTGCTTGTGTGCCAGAATCATGGTCAAAACAAAGGTCAGCAACAACAAAGCCCATGGTCCCAGCAACAGTTCACGTTCTGGGTTGGCCAACTGAAAATAATCCATCCAAATATCGGCTGTACCCATGCCTATGTATATGACCAAAACGAACACCATCAATTTGGCATAGGGCTTTTGCTCTCTGATGGCGGTTTTGAACACAAAGAACACCGACAAGATGGCTGGAATGGTCAACACCTCGACCACTTCCAATGGCCAGTAAGCCATGCCAGGTTCTGGGGCAAACAACACCACAGGAATGCCCAACAAAGCCGTCGCCAAAACCGCTTTCAACACCTTGGAAGGTTGCACATTGAAAAAGTGCAGAATAAACACAGGAAACATGATGAATATACCAAAGAACAACATCACATTCATTTTGAAAAGCCAATTGATCGGCAATCCTGAAGCCACAGCAAAATCACTGTAGGTCCATAAATAGGCTGTCCAGATCAACAAGAACACCCCATAACTCAAATTGGTTTTGGAGTGTCGATTGAACCAAAAATTGATCAAGTGCATCAACCCAAAGATAAACAAAGCCACCATGATGAACAGGAACAAATGGCCTTTGTCGGATTTCCATTCTTCAACCGCTTCTGTGGTCGAAATGATTGGCTCGTTGCTGGTGAAGCCGCCATTCCTGGCATCATTAAACACCCAGATCACAATGTCATTCACGCCCTCATAGTTCAAGATGGAAGGCGGAATTTCGTACGTTCGCGCATACAAAACGGCTTTCTGAAAGTTGGGTGGGAATTCGCCCAGTTGGCCGATCAAATGACCGTTGATGAAGACTTTGTCGGCATCCCTGATTTGCTCAACAAAAAATGACAGCGGCCGCTTGTTGCTGTTGATGACAAATTGGTTTTTGAACAAAGCCAGGCCATTGTAATCTGGGAGGATGGTTTCCCATGGGTTGGGCAGCTCCAATGGATGGCAAGTGAGGGAAGGTTGGTCTGCTTCAGGCTGAAATTGCTCAGCAGGACAAACCAGCCATGGTTTTTTGAATTCAGCGACGTTTTCCAAGGCATTGACTGTGAATACCCACCACACACATACGAAAAACAGCATTCCTTTTTTGCCCATAAGATCATCTTAAAGGTAAATGAAAAGATTGCAAGTGCAATGAGATCAAGGACTTCTGAATTTGATTTTGAACGTGGTGCCTTTCCCTGGTTTGCTTTCTATGTCAAAAGTGGCTTGGTGCTTCAGACAAATGTGTTTGACAATGGCCAACCCCAATCCTGTGCTTTGGATGTTCTTGTCTCTTGAATTGTCCACACGATAAAAGCGTTCTGTTAAATGCGGTATGTGTTTGCTGTCAATGCCATCACCGTCATCGGTGATCCATAAATTGGGCTGATCGGCAGCGTCCTTGAACCAACGCACATGCACGTGGGTGCCTTTCCGTGTGTGAATCACGGCGTTGCGCATCAAGTTCAAACACACGCTGGTGATCTCAGCTTCATTGCCCTCAAGCAGCAACTCTGAGTTAATTTGCGCTGTGAATTGGTGTTTTGTTGCATGGCTGCTGTTTTTGACATCATTAAACAAATTCCATAAATTTAAAATTTAGAATACTCTTTTTCTTTATTGACCCTCAGACTAGGGACAGAGTCTACTTCATAGCCAGATTTGTGTATTTAAGGACACTTATTTTCTATTAGAGAAACGTCTGATTACCAGAGCATAGTATATTTCATCTAGTGATTCAGT
>JAUHZH010000001.1 GCA_030426065.1 Gammaproteobacteria bacterium | reverse complement strand
TTTTTTGATTGCTGATGGTGTGTTGCCGTCGAATGAGGGCAGAGGCTATGTATTACGAAGAATCATCAGACGTGCTGCCAGGCATGGCAATAAGTTGGGAGCCAAAGATTTATTCTTTCATCGAATGGTGGCGCCATTGATAGATGTTATGGGTGAAGATTACCCTGAACTGGTGGAACAAAAGACAGCCATAGAATCCGCGTTACAAGAAGAAGAACGCAAATTTGCGGAAACTCTGGATATTGGTCTGCAAGAGTATCAAAAAGCCACCAGAGGACTGGGTGAGCAGGCAGAAATTCCAGGTGATTTGGCTTTCAAACTTTATGACACCTTTGGTTTTCCACTGGATTTAACGCAGGATGTGGCCCGTGAAGATGGTCGTGCTGTTGATGTGGCGGCTTTTGATGCTTGTATGGAAGCGCAAAAAGACCGATCAAGATCAAACAAACAGTTTACCCAAAGCAATCAGATCTCAACCGATATCATCAAGGATTTGGCACCAACTGTGTTCAATGGTTATCAACAACATGAAGGTCAAGCCAAAGTGATGATGTTGTTGAAAGACGGTAAACCAGTTGATTCCATACAAGCCGGTGATGAAGCGGTGGTGATTTTGAATGAAACACCTTTCTATGCAGAATCTGGTGGCCAAGTGGGTGATGTTGGCACATTATCTGCTGGTTTTTTTAAAGCAGAAGTTTTTGATACACAGAAAGCAGCCGGTCAATTTCATTTGCACCATGTCAAAGTGATTGACGGTGAGTTGCAATCCAATCAGAAGGTCAATGCGCAAATTGATGACAATTATCGTCAAAAAGTGATTTTGAACCATTCGGCAACACATTTATTGCACAAAGTGTTGCGTGATGTGTTGGGTACCCATGTGCAACAAAAAGGTTCTTTGGTTAATGCCGAAAAGCTACGTTTTGATTTTTCCCACAATCAACCCATCAGTCAGGAACAATTGGCAGAAGTGGAAAAACTGGTTAATAAGGCAATCCGTGAGGACTTCAGTGCCAAAGACCAACTCATGAGTTATGACGACGCCATTACTTATGGCGCCATGGCTTTGTTTGGTGAAAAATATGGCGATCAGGTCCGAGTAATGGACTTTGGCGGTTTCTCTGTTGAGCTCTGTGGTGGTACGCATGTGCATTCTACCGGTGAAATCGGGCTATTCAAAATAACCCTGGAAACTTCAGTTGCATCGGGTATCAGAAGACTAGAGGCCATCACCGGCGAAGCAGCGATTGATTGGGTACAACAGCAAGAACAATTAACCCGACAAATAGCCAGCAAACTCAATGCGCCCTTTGACGGTATTGGAGAAGCGATAGTTAAAGTTCTTGAACAAAACAAGCAATTACAAAAGCAGATTGAACAACTGAACAAAGCACAAGCCGCCGCATCAGCCAGTGATGTTTACCAACAAGTTGTTGAACATCAAGGCGTACACTTCTTAACGCATGTTTTTGAAGACACAGACACGGCTGTATTACGCGATTTTGTTGATGGCTTTAAAGGTAAATATGAGAAAGGCGTGGTGGTGTTTGGTAATGTGTCAGGGAATAAGGCACAAGTACTGGTTGGCGTCACCAAAGGCAGTTGTCAGCAAATAAAAGCTGGGGATTTGATTAAATCCATCCTGGAGAAAGTTGGTGGTAGAGGTGGTGGCAGACCTGATTTTGCCCAAGGTGGTGGTGAAGCTGATCAAGCACAGTTAACAAACGCCATTGAATCGTCTATACAAACGTTGAAAGACAATATTTGAAAATAGGTCTTCTCATTTGAATTGAAATATAGTCTAATTTACATACTGAGGCTTTTGCTTGAAATAATGCAAGGGTATCAAAAAAGCGATATAATAATTAAAAAGCTTTTGGGAAACGCTCTTACCCCGTAGGGCAATTTAGAAATAAGGAGTAATAAAAAATGTTGATATTGACAAGAAGAGTTGGCGAAACATTGATGATTGGTGACGATGTCACAGTGACCGTGTTAGGCATCAAAGGTAATCAAGTACGAATTGGAATTAACGCACCTAAAGAAATTGCAGTTCATCGAGAAGAAATTTACGAACGCATCAAAAACGAACAAGATGACGATCCTCAAGCGGTTGTAGATGAAGACAACGTCGGCAATCAATAATTGTCTAAAATTGCTGTTGCAATCTAAAATATATAAACTAAAATAAGCGCCCTTTAAGACATTATCTGTTTGTTCTTCCAGTCACTTACCTGTTAGAAAAAGCTATAATTCTTACTTTTCTTTGATTGAAGTAATTTTAATCATAGTATTTTTAAATACGGAGAGTTGGCCAAGAGGCTGATTAAAATGTCTGGAACATTTTAATACCGCGAAGCGGACCCGAAGGGTGAAGGGCAAGGAGCCCGGAATAAGGCGCTCCCCTGCTAAGGGAGTATGGGTGCATTGCTTATTTAGGGCACTCATCGAGGGTTCGACTAAATTTGTCTGGAACAAATTTGATCGCCGGAGGCGACCCGCAGGGCAAAATACAGGAAGTATTTTGTAATCCCTCACTCGTTCCATCGCAAGATGGAAACTTGTTGTAGTAGCAAGTAAAAAACGACTGCAAACGAATACGGAGAGTTGGCCGAGAGGCTGACTAAAATGTCTGGAACATTTTAGCCCCGCGAAGCGGACCCGTAGGGTGGAGGGTAGGAAGCCCGGAATAAGGCGTCTCCCATTGGGAGCGCTGACTTGAATCTGGTATGCAAGTATAAAAACCAGAAACATGATACGGAGAGTTGGCCGAGAGGCTGAAGGCGCTCCCCTGCTAAGGGAGTATGGGTTAATCACTCATCGAGGGTTCGAATCCCTCACTCTCCGCCATTTTTATTTAAGTCCGCATAGCGGGCTAAAATAAAAATTATGGAGCATGAAGGTTGAGAAGCCGAGGTTCGAAAAAAACGTCAGGAACGTTTTTTATCGCCGCAGGCGCCGCGAAGCGGTGAAAACAGGAAGTTTTCAATAATCCCTCACTCTCCGCCATTTTGTGATGATGGAATGAATTCTAAGCAAATTGGTATGAATTGTTGTTGACTTCAATAAAAAAAAGCAACATAATTCGCAACCCTTGAGCGCCCGTAGCTCAGTTGGATCAGAGTACCTGGCTACGAACCAGGTGGTCGGAGGTTCGAATCCTTCCGGGCGCGCCATTTTTCGGCCTTTGCACGCAGTGTGAAAGGCCAAACCCCTGTCAGGATGATGGGGTTTAAAATCTTATTTTATGATTGAACTTGAGTGGGTGAGCGTATAAAATTCGCCGACTTGATGAAATGAGTGAATAAGATTCAGTCGGGGTATAGCGCAGCCTGGTAGCGCAACTGCTTTGGGAGCAGTGGGTCGGGAGTTCGAATCTCTCTACCCCGACCAATTTTTGCATAACCTGTTATGCGCCCGTAGCTCAACTGGATAGAGCATCGGCCTTCTAAGCCGAGGGTTGCAGGTTCGAGTCCTGCCGGGCGCGCCAGGCAGGCATTTATGGTGGCCGTAGTTCAGTTGGTAGAGCGCCAGATTGTGATTCTGGTTGTCGTGGGTTCGAGCCCCATCGGCCACCCCATTCATTCTTCTCATCTAGGGTAAGGCATGGGCTTGTAAAGCCTGTGGTGTGCCCCATATACACAAAACATAGCGAAAGTGGCGGAATTGGTAGACGCGCTGGATTTAGGTTCCAGTATCTTTGATGTGAGAGTTCGAGTCTCTCCTTTCGCACCATCATTGTAAAGAAACAGATATAGTTGGAGTAAAGATGCAAATCTCTATTGATCAGTCAGAAGGCTTAGAACGCATTGTCAATATTGACTTGGAAGCCGATGCCATTCAAACCAAGGTGGATGCCAAATTGAATGAATTGGGTAAGGAAGTACGTTTGAAAGGTTTCAGACAAGGTCGCGTGCCTAAAAACATTTTAAAACAAAGGTTTGGTCAGCATGCTCGTCAAGAAGTCCTTGGTGAGATGATGCAAAACTCCATCGAACAAGCTTTGAAAGACAACGACTTGAACATCATTGCTGCACCTGAAGTCACCGATGCCGATGACAAAGAAGACGGTGGTTTTTCATTCAAAGCCAAGGTTGAATTGATGCCAGAGGTGCCTGCGATTGAATTCGCAGACTTGGCTGTTGAGAAAACAGTGGCTGAAATCAGTGATGGTGACATTGATAACATGGTTAAAAATCTGCAAAAGCAGAAGCAAGACTGGAAAGAAAGCAAAGGTAAAGTCGCCAACGGTGATTTGGTCACCATCGAGTACAAAACTTCAGGTGACGTGACTTACCCAGCAGAAGGTACCGAAAAAATGGGTGTCTTGTTGGGAGAAAGTAACATCCCTGCAGAGCTGAAAAAAGCCATTGTCGGCTTGAAAGCCAAAGAATCTGCAGAAGTGGAAGTGACTTTCCCTGAGCCATTCAATGTGGCTGAGTTGGCAGGTAAGAAAGCCACCGTTGCTTTTGATGTGGCTGATGTCAGAAAAGCCAAACTGCCTAAAGTGGATGAAGAATTCGTTAAGTCTTTTGGCATTGAAAGTGGTGACGTGGAAGAGTTTAAAAACGACATCCGAAGCAACTTAGAGCGTGAATTGAATCAGTCCATCAGCAATGAATTCAAAAACAATGCATTGAAAGCATTGCGCTCTGCATGTGAAGGTACTTTGTTGCCTGAGTCCATGGTCAGCCGCGAAAGCCAGTTTTTGGCCCAACAAGAATTGCAACGTGCCAAACAAATGGGCATGCAAGATGCACAATTGCCTGACGCTGAAGGTTTTAAATCAACGGCTTCTGAGCGCATTTTGAACACTTTGATCATTCAAAAAAATAGCCAAAGACCAAGACATCAAGACTGATTTTGCCAAGGTCCGTGAGCAAATCAATGACATGGCTCAAACATTTGAGAAGCCAGAAGAAGTGGTTCAAATGTATTACAAGAACCCTGATTTGATGGCTGGTATTGAGCAAAATGTCATCGAAGCTCAAGTGATGGAATGGGTTGAAACTCAAGTCAAAATTGAGGAAAAATCCAAATCATTTGATGATATCATGAAGCCTCAGTCTTAAATTTTGGTTGACAACATGCAAAGTCACGAAGAAATCATGAACCTCATTCCGATGGTGGTTGAACGAACAGCTCGAGGCGAGCGTTCGTATGACATTTATTCGCGCTTGTTGAAAGAGCGCATCATCTTTTTGGTCGGTCCCATTGAAGACCACATGGCCAACTTGGTGGTCGCTCAGTTGTTGTTTTTGGAAGCTGAGAACCCTGACAAAGACATCAACTTGTACATCAACAGCCCTGGTGGCGTGATCACTTCGGGCATGTCGATTTACGATACAATGCAGTTCATCAAACCCAATGTCAGCACCATGTGTATTGGCCAAGCCGCCAGCATGGGTGCTTTCTTGTTGAATGCGGGAGCTGAAGGCAAGCGATTGGCTTTGCCTAATGCGCGTGTCATGATTCATCAACCATTGGGTGGATTCCAAGGCCAAGCCTCGGACATTGATATCCACGCCAAGGAAATGTTGAAAGTGAAACGCAAGATGAATGAATTGATGGCCAAGCATTCAGGTCAGCCGATTGAAAAAGTGGAACAAGACACCGATCGTGATCATTTCCTCAGTGCCGAAGAAGCGAAAGCGTATGGGATCATTGATGAAGTGGTCAATAAACGTTGATCAAATCACTGCCTTGTCATCAAAAGCCCCAGTTATTGGGGCTTTTTTGTCACTGACGTTTTTTCACAGCCCAAAGACAGCGAAGATGCATTCAGGGCTTGAGAATCGTGGAAATGACGCCAAATAGCAAGGTGAATTAACCCAGTCCAAACAATTATGAGCTAATCATCGAAAATTCAGGTCATATTTTGTAAGATAAACCATGAAACAGAAAGAAAACGGAACAGCATGAGCGAAGACAGAGGCATTGAAGAAATCAAACATTGCAGCTTTTGCGGCAAGAACCAGCAGGAAGTGACCAAATTGATTGCGGGCCCCAGCGTGTTCATTTGCGATGAATGCGTTGATTTATGTAACGAAATCATTCGTGACGAAATTGAGGAAAACCTCTCTGACAGCTTGGAAGACCTGCCCACACCCAAACGCATCCACGAATTGCTCAATGATTATGTCATTGGCCAAGAAACAGCCAAAAAAGTATTGGCTGTGGCTGTGTACAACCACTACAAACGTATCCGTTCGAATTTCAACGAAGGTTCAGATGTTGAATTGTCAAAATCTAACATCTTGTTGGTGGGCCCAACCGGTTCAGGTAAAACTTTGCTCGCCGAAACTTTGGCGAGGATTTTAAATGTGCCTTTCACCATAGCCGATGCAACCACATTAACAGAAGCCGGCTATGTTGGTGAAGATGTGGAAAACATCATTCAGAAGTTGTTGCAGAATTGTGACTATGACGTCGAAAAAGCCGAAACCGGTATCATCTATATTGATGAGATCGATAAAGTTTCTCGCAAGTCTGAAAACCCATCGATCACCCGAGATGTTTCAGGTGAAGGTGTGCAACAAGCATTGTTGAAATTGATTGAAGGCACGGTGGCATCGATCCCGCCTCAAGGTGGTCGTAAACACCCACAACAAGAGTTCCTACAAGTCAACACCAAGAACATTTTATTCATCTGTGGCGGTGCATTCTCTGGTCTGGAAAAAATCATTCAAGAGCGATCCACCCAAACCGGTATCGGATTTTCTGCCACCGTGGCATCAGAAAAAGCCAGGGAAGAAGAACTGGCCTTATTCAAAGGTTTGGAGGCCGATGATTTGGTTAAATTTGGTCTGATTCCAGAGTTTGTCGGCCGTTTGCCCGTCAATGCCACTTTGGAACGGTTGGATGAAAGCGCCTTGATTCGCATTTTGCAAGAACCCAAAAATGCAATTTCTAAGCAATTCATGCGCTTGTTTGAGATGGAGAATGTTGAGCTGGAAATCAGAGATGACGCCTATGAAGCCATTGCCAAATTGGCATTGGCCAGAAAGACGGGTGCGCGAGGACTGCGAACCATCATGGAGAATGCCTTGTTGGAAATCATGTACGATTTACCCGACATCGAAAACTTGGAAAAAGTCGTCATTGATCGGGCAGTGATCGAAGACGGTAACAAACCTTACTTGGTTTATGGTGGTCAGCAAATGACCAGCCAAGTGACGGAATAAAAACGAGAATCATAATGACCAACAAAACTTCTGTTTTGCCACTGAGAGATGTGGTGGTGTTCCCTGGCATGGTCGTTCCATTGTTTGTCGGTCGAGAAAAATCGATCAAAGCATTGGAACATGCATTAAAAGACAACTCACCTGTGATTTTGGTGGCACAAAAACACCCTGAAGAAGACCAGCCAACAGTAGATGATGTGTTCGAAATGGGCACCCTGTCATCGATCTTGCAAATGGTGAAATTACAGGACGGCACCCACAAAGTGCTGATTGAAGGTAAGGCCCGTGTGGCCATCAAACACATTGAGGATGATGTCTTTTTCAAAGCAGATTTTCAAGAAGTCGTGACCCACGAGCCTGAAATGACCGGTGAAATCATTGCCTTGAAGAGGGCTTTGCGAGATCGGTTCAGCGACTACGTAAAAAAACACAAAAAGATTCCGAAAGAGATCCTCAACAGTTTGGAAAGCATTGAGCAGTTGAACAAAATCACGGACACCGTTTCGGCCCACTTGGTCATCAAACACCAAGAGAAACAACGCATCCTTGAAATCACATCGCCCAAAGAACGTTTGGAACACATCCTGACCCTGATTGAAAAAGAATTGGAAATGATGGTCATGGAGAAAAAGATTCGTGGCCGAGTCAAAGGGCAGATTGAGAAGAACCAGCGAGAATACTACCTGAATGAACAAATGAAGGCCATCAAGAAAGAGTTGACCGACATTGATGAAAGCAATTCAGAGTATGGTGACCTAGAACAAAAGATTGCCGAAACCCAATTGTCCGAAGCGGCCAGAGAAAAGGTTGAGTCTGAATTCAAAAAGTTGCAAATGATGCCGCCGATGTCAGCAGAAGCCACGGTGGTGCGCAATTATTTGGACACCGTTTTGGCTGTGCCTTGGTCGAAAAGGTCTGATTTGAAGATGGATTTGAGCTATGCCAAGCAAGTCTTGGACGAGGACCATTATGGCTTGGATGAAATCAAAGAGCGGATATTGGAATATTTGGCAGTTCAACAACGCACCCCTAAAATGAAAGGGGCCATCATGTGTTTGGTGGGACCGCCAGGTGTCGGTAAAACGTCGTTGGGTAAATCCATCGCCAAAGCCACCAACCGCGCCTTTTCCAGGTTTTCACTGGGTGGTGTCTCTGATGAATCTGAAATCAGGGGTCACCGAAGAACTTACATTGGTTCGATGCCAGGTCGCGTGATTCAAAACATCACCAAGGCCAAGTCTTGCAATCCAGTGATGATTTTGGATGAGTTGGACAAAATGTCTCGAGACTTCAGGGGAGACCCGGCCGCTGCTTTGCTTGAGGTTTTGGATCCAGAGCAAAACAATGCTTTTGCGGATCACTATTTGGAAGTTGACTTTGATTTGTCTGAAGTGATGTTCATTGCAACCGCCAATTCGCTCAATATCCCTGGACCGTTGCGAGACCGAATGGAGATCATCCGCATTCCAGGTTACACCGAAGAAGAAAAGATTGAAATCGCCAAACGATACTTGATTCCTAAACAGCTCAAAGCCCATGGTTTAAAAAAAGCCGAGGTGAAAATTTCAGCAGCAGCCATAAAAGAGGTTGTGCGCTTTTATACCAGGGAATCTGGTGTCAGGAATCTTGAGCGAGAAATTGCCAAAATTGCGAGAAAATCAGTCAAACAAATCCTGACAGAGAAAGGCACCGACGGCATCAATGTTTCAGTGAAAAACATTGGAGATTACCTGGGGGTTAAAAAATTCAGCTTTGGTGTGGCCGAGAAGAAAAATGAAGTCGGTACCGTCACAGGTTTGGCTTGGACTGAAGTGGGCGGTGACCTGTTGCAAATTGAAGCGGCCGTGTATCCAGGGTCAGGTAAGCTGAATCACACTGGCCATCTGGGTAATGTCATGAAAGAATCGATTCATGCGGCTTTGTCGGTGGTGAAGTCACGCGCCCATTTGTTTGGCATCACGGCGGATAAATTCAAAGCCAATGACAGCCACGTGCATGTGCCAGAAGGCGCGACACCCAAAGATGGACCCAGTGCGGGTATTGGTATGTGTACTGCCTTGGTTTCTGCATTGAGCGACAACCCAGTGAAGTCAACAGTCGCTATGACAGGGGAAATCACACTGCGCGGACGCGTTTTGGCGATCGGTGGATTGAAAGAAAAACTGCTGGCTGCTTTGCGAGGTGGCATCAAAACCGTGATCATACCCAAAGAAAATGAAAAGAATCTGGCTGACATGCCTGACAACATCAAAAACGGTCTGGAAATCATCCCGGTCAAGTGGATTGATGAAGTCCTGACATTGGCTTTGACTCAAAAAATCAAACCGGTGGCACTGACTGAAGAAGCATCAGAAAATGATGAAGGTGTTGCTGTAGAAAAAAATAAGAACATCGTCAAAGAAAAACGACATTAAATGGTGCAAAATGGCGTTTTTGGTGTATGATATTCGCTGATTTGGAACCAGCGCCAATGCGAATAAAACATAACTTTAATAAAAGAAAAAATATATTGGCACAAATTTCAATTATTGGTATAAAATGCGCCTTTCTCGACGGTTCGTCGGAAGTAGAATAAGAACGAAGGAGTTTAATTATGAAAAAACAAGATTTCATCAGAGCTGTTGCTGATTCAGCAAATGTTTCTCAAAGCACAGCCTCAGATGTATTCGACGCCGTTGTCGATACCATCACAGACGCCATGAAAAAAGACGACAAATTGACTTTTGTTGGCTTTGGTACTTTCTCTGTAAAAGAGCGTGCAGCTCGCCAAGGTCGTAACCCAAGAACTGGCGAAACCATCAACATTGCAGCTGCAAAAATTCCATCATTTAAGGCTGGCAAAGCACTTAAGGATGCAGTAAACTAACGCTCCCTGAATCGGGTGCTTAGCTCAGCTGGGAGAGCATCGCCCTTACAAGGCGAGGGTCGGGGGTTCGATCCCCTCAGCACCCACCAGATTCGGAGCGGTAGTTCAGTTGGTTAGAATACCGGCCTGTCACGCCGGGGGTCGCGGGTTCGAGTCCCGTCCGCTCCGCCATTATAGAAAAGGGTGTCAAGTTGACACCCTTTTTTGGTTTTGCAATTTCAGAAAACGTTTTATAAACAGTGCAAACTGTGCAAATGAAGAAGGAATAGGAACATGTTAACTTGGATCAGAAGCAAATCGTCAGGTATGTTGATGACAGTGATCATTGGGTTGCTGATATTGACCATTGCCCTTTGGGGTGTGGGTGATTATTTCACTCAGTCAAACAATGACGCCGTCGCGACAGTCAATGGTGAAAAAATCACCATGAATGAGTACAACCAGCAATTTGCCACTTACCGACAAAATCTGATGAGTCAGTTTGGCGAAGGTTTCGACCCCAGTTATTTTGATTCTCCTGTGATGAAACGGAATTTCTTGGAATCCATGATCAATAACGAGCTGTACAAACAAGCGGCTTTGGACAATGGTTATGTGGTTTCAGCTGATGAAATCAAAAGCATCATCACCGATGCGACATCTTTTAAAAACGAAAACGGTCAATTTGACCCTGCCTTGTATGCGGCTTTCTTGACACAAACCAACCAAACCGCAGCCATTTTAGAAGGCAAAATTGCTGATGGCTTATTAGGCACTGCCATCAACGATGTGGTGGACGTGTCTGTGTTCATGACTCCCGCTGAAAAACAAGCCGTGGCTGAATTGAATTTACAAACCAGGGATTTTGATTATGTGATCATTTCTCCCAACCAGTTTTTGGCAGATGTGACCCTCACAGATGAAGCGATCCAAGCCCACTATGATGAAAATCAAAACAACTTCATGACACAAGAACAAGTGGCTGTCGATTACATTGAGCTGAATGCCGAAACAGTCGCTGCCGGTATTGAAGTCACCGATGCCGATGCCTTGTCTTATTTTGAAAAAGAAGAAAATCAAAAAGCCTATTTGAAGCCTGAACAACGATTGGCTTCTCACATTCTGTTGAATGACGGTGACGGTGCCGAAGATCAAATCAATGATTTGAAGGCTCAGTTGGATGCAGGCGCAGACTTTGCTGAGTTGGCCAAAGCACATTCGCAAGATCCAGGCTCTGCTGCCAGTGGCGGTGATTTGGGTTGGGTGAGTCCTGGTGACATGGTCGAAGATTTCGAAACGGCTTTGTTTGCATTGGAAGCCGGGAATGTTTCAGAGCCAGTCAAAACTGAGTTTGGTTATCACTTGATTCAATTGAATGAAATCAAAGCCCCCGAATTGCCCGTTTTTGAAGCGGTTAAAGACGACATCATACAAGCCCTGCAAGCACAACAAGCGGAAACTTTGTTTTTAGATAAAGCCACTGAATTGTCTGCTTTGGTGCTGGATGCGCAAGACAACCTGGATCAAGTCGCAGAATCCGCTGGCTTGGAAAAGAAAACCACGGCTTTGTTCACCCGCAACAGTGGTGAAGGCTTGGCTGCCAATGCCGATTTCAGAGAAGCTGCCTTTTCATCGACAGTGAAAGAAGAATTGTTGAATTCAGATGTGATCAACATTTCTGATACACACATTGTTTTCATGCACATCAATGAAGTCAAGGCTGCAGAAGTCAAACCCTTGGATGAAGTGAAAGCCACGATTGAAAACACCTTGAAGAATGAGCAGGCGAAAGCCTTGGCTGACGAAGAAGCTGAAAAAATGTTGGCCATGCTCAACAATGAAGAAGACAATTTACATGACTTGGCTGCTTCTTTAGGGTTTGAGGCGGTGGAAGCTCAAGCGGTTAAAAGAACCGGTTCTGAGCATCCTTTTAACTTGGTCAGGAATGTGTTCAAATTGAACAAACCTGAAGCAGGTAAAGTCTTCAACTCAGTGGAGTCTGGCAATGGTAACGATTCGGTTGTGGTGCAGTTGAAAGCTGTCCATGCTGCGGATTTGACTGGAGCGGACATGGTGGCAGAAACCGCTCAATTGTCTCGCAACATCAAAGCCAATGAACAGCAATTGATCATCAGTGCATTGCGCGAATCAGCACAAGTGGTGGTCAATGAAGACTTGTTGAATCAAAATGCGTTTTGATGACAGCAAAATTACGAATGAAAAAAAGGAGCTTCAGGGCTCCTTTTTTTGTGCCTGAGGTTTGGGCTCAGGGCCGCCACTCCATGTAATAATCGGCCCTTTGGTAATCGGTGTCAAAAGGGCATGGCATGGCCACAAAGCCGAACTTTTGGTACAGGTGGATGGCCGGTTTGAGTTTTGAATTGGTTTCTAAGTAAAGCTTGGTTCCATGAACCTGCTTGAACCACTCAATGCCCTTTTCCATCAATGCATGACCCAACCCCATGCTTTGCTGTGCTTCATCCACGGCCATCTTTGTCAA
Source organism: Gammaproteobacteria bacterium (assembly GCA_030426065.1). Lineage (GTDB taxonomy): Bacteria > Pseudomonadota > Gammaproteobacteria > Xanthomonadales > Marinicellaceae > Marinicella. Next base: position 19,641 of record JAUHZH010000001.1, on the reverse strand, counting down.
TTCAAACACCCCCCTTTCATGCTGTTTCAGCGCGCAACAACCTATAACATCATCGCCTTGAATGAGGTAGAAGATTTGTCCACCGGCTTCGATGATTTTGTTGGGCTGTGACAGAACGATTTCATCGATGGGTTCTACCCAAAAATATTTTTTGAGCCAAGCCAAGTTCAGCGATTTGAAGGCCGGCGCCCATTTGTTTTGGTGTGTTGAAACTGTGATTTTCATCCTCTTTGGGCTATTCATTTGCGGGACAATTAATGTGTATAATAGTTTGTTTTGAACACGAGGGCAAACCATGGGCATTTGGGATAAATTATTTGGAGAATTGGTCGACATCATCGAATGGACAGATGACACGCGCCACACCATGGTCTACCGTTTTCCTAGGTATGGAAACGAAATCAAAAACGGTGCAAAGCTCACCGTAAGGGAAGGCCAATTGGCGATTTTGGTCAATGAAGGCGAAGTGGCTGATGTGTTTGAGCCAGGCTTGTATGAACTGAGTACGGCCAATGTGCCGATCCTCTCCACATTACAAGGATGGCAACATGGTTTTGAAAGCCCTTTCAAAGCCGAAGTCTACTTTTTCAATACCCGCGTGTTCACCGACATGAAATGGGGCTTGCGCAACCCATTGATTTTACGAGACCCTGAATTTGGTGTGATCCGCATCAGGGCATTTGGATCGTATGCATTTCGGATCAAAGACCCTGCCCAAATGCTGAAAGAAATCGTTGGTACCGATGGGCATTTTGTACTGGAAGAAATCATTGGCCAGTTGAAAAATTTGGTGGTCACTGGATTCGCTAAAGTGCTCAGTGAGGCCCAAGTGCCGATTTTGGATTTGGTCGCAAGTTATGATGATTTGGGCCGTTTCCTGACGGAACAATTGCAATCCATGTTTGGGGCTTATGGCCTCCATTTGGAAACCCTTCTGGTGGAAAATGTTTCGGTGCCGGAGGCAGTAGAAAAAGCACTTGATGAACGGGCCAGTTCCATCGCTGTGGGGGATTTGAATCGCTTCACCAGATACCAACATGCCCAATCGATGCGAGACGCCGCCAACAACCAAAGCACGGCAGGATCTGGTATGGCCATGGGCATGGGGTTCGGTATGGCACAATCCTTTGGTGCCGCTTTGGGCCGAGGTGATTCGACTGACCCTCTGTCGCCGCCACCGATGCCCCAAGACACTGAAGTGGTGAAACATTACTTTGCCATTGTCGGGGGAGAACGTGTGGGTCCTGTAAATTTGGCCGCTGTCAAAGCCATGATTGAACAATCACAAATCGTCGCCGATACGTTGATGTGGACAGAAGGCATGGCTGATTGGTCAGCTGCTGGCACATTAACAGAAGTGGCTGAATTGTTGGCAGCACAGCCGCCTGCCATGCCTTAATCCACCTCACTGCATCATGACCCAATACCTGGCATTCAAATGCCAAACCTGTGGCAGCGACATGGATTATGCCATTGGGCAACAGTCGCTTAAATGCATCAGTTGTGGTGCAGCTGACCCCATTGCCGTTGAAAAAATGGACTTCACGGCCCATGATTATCGCCAAAATGAAAGCTTGGCTCCTGAACTGGATGCCAATCGTGTCAATCATGATGTCCATTGCGACAATTGTGGTGCTGAGTTCACCCTGCCACCCGATGCCCATGCCGATGAATGTCCTTATTGTGACATGAATGTGGTGGTGCCGGTTGAACTGGAGCGGTACTTCAAACCCGATGGTGTATTGCCTTTTGATGTCGATCAAATCAAAGCAGAAGCGGGTTTCAAAGACTGGTTGCATGGCCTGTGGTTTGCTCCTAATGCTTTGAAAAGAAAAGCCATTCAAGCCACCCCCATAGTGGCGTCATACATGCCCTTTTGGTCTTTCGACGCCGATACGTTTTCTCGTTACCGCGGCTCGCGAGGTGACGATTATGTCACCACAGTCAGGCGCAACGGACAAACCCAAACGGTGGTCAAAACCCGGTGGCGCAACGTCAATGGCAGCGTCAGCGTCCCTTTTGATGATTTGATGGTGTTGGCCACCCAAAGTTTGCCTTTGAAGTTTCAAAACTTCCTGTCCAAATGGAAGCTGCACAAGGCCAAAAAATACGATCCACGGTATTTGAGTGGTTTCCGCTCTGAGCTGTACTCGATTGAGCTCACCGATGGATTTGTGCTTGCCAAAGATGTCATGGACAGCGTGATTCGTGTTCACATCAAACGAGACATTGGCGGTGATCATCAGATCATCAGGAGTGTCAACACCCAATACAATGACGTTGGTTTTCAGTTGATTTTGGCACCTGTCTATATTTCAGCGTTCAACTACAACAAAAAAACTTACCGTTATGTCATCAATGGCCAAAATGGCAAAGCCTATGGTGAACGGCCATGGAGTTGGTGGAAAATCGGTGGGCTGGCATTGTTGTTGGGAACGCTGGCAGCCGGCTTCTACTATTTTGCTCAATAAAGACAAAAACCATAGACAGTGTGGCCCTTTGCAGATTAAACTTTCCGCTTGTTCATTTGATAATTGGGTGTATTAAAAAACCTGAATGACAGAAGACCAGAGTAGGAACGATGCTGATCAGGAAAATCAGAAAACATCGTGGTTGAGCAAATTGGCCAACATCTTCACGGACGAACCTCAAAACCGCACCGATTTAGTTGAAATCCTCAACGAAGCACACATCAATCAATTGCTGGATGCCGATGCCTTGAGCATGATGACTGGCGCTTTGAAAGTGTCTGAATTGCAGGTCCGACAGTTGATGGTGCCGCGTGCACAAATGGTGGTGATTCCCAAAACAGCCGACATTGAAACGGTGTTGCCCATCATTGTTGAATCGGGCCATTCTCGATTTCCAGTGGTTGGTGAAGACAAGGATGAAATCGAAGGCATTTTATTGGCCAAAGACATCCTGAAATCGTTTGTGACCGAACAAGAGTCCTTTGATTTGTCTCAAATCATTCGGCCTGCTGTGGTGATTCCAGAATCCAAGCAAGTGAACATCTTGCTGAAAGAATTCCAAACCAGCCGGAACCACATGGCCATCATCATTGACGAATACGGTGGTGTTGCTGGCTTGATCACCATTGAAGACATTTTGGAAGAAATAGTCGGTGAAATCGATGATGAATACGATGACCACGAAGACCCTTATGTTTTGAAAATTAAAGAGGGCGTGTACCGCATCAATGCGTTGACCACCATTGCCGATTTCAATGAACAGTTTGAATACACCTTCGATGACACCGAATACGACACCTTGGGCGGTTTGGTGGCTGCTTTTGCCGGCCGCTTGCCTGAAACAGGAGAGCAGATTCAAGTTGATGATTTGATGTTCACAGTGGCCAAAGCAGACAAAAGACGCATCGAATTTTTGGAAGTGGATTTGTCTTGATTCGACGGTTGTTGTTGCTTGTCTTGCTGGGTTATTGGGTCCATGCCCAAGCGGCGCAAGACCGTGATATTTCTTTGATGACGGTTTCTCCAGGGACTGAGTTTTGGTCGGTTTATGGCCACACGGCCTTGGTGATTGACGGGCATGTCTATGGTTTTGGTGTGTTCAGTTTTGAGCAGTCAGGGTTCATTCAAGCTTTTTTACAAAACAAGATGCGCTATGAAATGGGTGTCACGGATTTGGATTTTGAAGCGCATTGGGCTGAAAAAGAACAGCGAGATTTGGTCCTCAGGCCTTTGCATATAGAAGGCAAACACCAAGAAGCGTTGGTTGCTTACCTGCGCTGGCATTGGCAACCCGAAAACAGGGCTTACGAATACGATTACTTTTTCAATAACTGTGCCACCAAAATACGAGACCTTTTGAACCAAGTCACAGATGGCGCTTTGAAGGCATCATCAGAGGCCATCGGCAGCAGCTTTTTTGAGCAAACTTTCCCGGTCAAAAACCAAAGCTGGATGAATTTGGGATTGGCGCTGGGGTATGGTCAATCGGCTTATCAAACGAGGAGTTTGTGGGAGCTGATGGCTTTTCCAGAGGTGTTGCAAAAAGCCGTGGCCAATGAAGCCATGAAGCCTTGGGTGGGGACGCCGGTTTCTGTGGTGTCTGCCAGCCAACTGCAAACCCCATACCATTGGTTCAAAACCCATGCGGCATTGCTGCTGTGGTCATTGGTTTGGGTGGTGTTTCTGGCATGGACGCGCACGCGTCGATGGGCCGCTAAAATTTGGTCCATTTGTTCAGCTTTCCTGGCGATGGTGTTGCTCTTTTTGTGGATGGGCACCGAGCATCAAGTGGCTGCTTGGAACCCGCAGTTGTTGTTGTTTTTGCCGTGGTTTTTGATCAGCTGGCGGTGGGGATGGTGGTTGGTGATGTCATCGACCTTGCTGTGGGTGCCGATCAGTTTGTTGCTGGGCAGCGATTATGTTTGGCCGATGGCCCTGATCAATCTTTGGGTTTTACACGTCCTCAAGACCGGTGATCTTCACAAGCGCTGAACTTTCGCTGTCCCTTTGCTGATGTTTTGAATGGCATCCTTGAATGCACTGGCTTGAGATTGAGGCAGTTGTATTGTGGCATCCAAGCCCAGGTTGTTGTATTGAACAGACGTGACTTGCCCTTGATGTGTTTTCAGAAGTTGATGCAAACTTTGTTCCAATGCGAAGTCCATCTGGGTGCGCAACAGTGTTTGAGGCACATGTATTTCGTGTGGCGCTGTTTGCAACATCCGGGCGATCACCCCGCCATAGGCACGGGCCAAGCCTCCGGTGCCCAGTTTGATGCCACCATAATGACGGATTACCAATGCCGCCACACCATCGAATTCGGCGCCGTCTATGGCCGCCAACATCGGCTTTCCAGCGGTTCCTGAGGGTTCACCGTCATCATTGAATCGGTAAGTTTGTCCCAGTCGGTAAGCCCAGCAATTGTGGGTCGCATTGGGGTCGCTTTGTTGCAATAAAAAAGCATCGAAATCTTCGATGCTTTGAATGGGGCCACAGATGCCAATGAATCGGCTTTTCTTGTTCTCTTCTTCCGATTCAATGACCTGGGTCAGTTTTTTTTTATTGTCCAAAATTAGCCGGAATCTCGTAATCCGGGAAACTGTCGGTCAAGTAGTTGATCAACTGATTGACCATGTCTTGGTTGCCCGCCCTTTCATAAGCTTCAATGGCTTTGATCACTGATTCGGGAGTTTGGTATTTCATGGAGAACTTCATGCTCTTGGCTGAAGCTGCATGTCGCCTTTTGCGTTCCTCTTCTGTGAGGACAGGTACGTTCTTTTCAGCAGGCTGGAGCTCGGGAGAGACTTCAATGATTTCGAAAGTGTCTTCTTCTTGTGGCTGAGGGGCTTCGATTTCAGGGGCTTCAACAATGGCCACCTGTTCTTCGGGTTGTTTGAATATTTTCCAAACCACAGCCGCGCCAAACAATGTGGCAGCCAAGGCAATAAAAATGATGATGGGTTTGTTGTTACTCATGGATTTATTTCTCTTTAAAACAGCGCTTTGACCGGTTATTTTAGAATTCGTTCAGTGATTTGGGCGCGTATTTTACCAGATTTCAGCGTGGTTTCTATAGTTTCACCCAACTTCACTTGATCAGCGCTGGTGATGGTTTGTTGTCCTTGGTTGCGGGTGACGCTGTATCCTTTGCTCAAAATGTGTAATGGATTCCGGTCTTCTAAATGACCCACGGACAGTTTGAAAAGGTGTTTGGCTTGGCTCATTTGATTGATGATTTGCTGACGCAGCGCTTTTTGTTGACCAGCTAAGGTGTTTTTGATGGCGGTTGTGTTGGGCAGCTGTTGTAACAAGGTCATTTCAGCCAAAGACACGGCTGCTTGTGCCTCTCTGTGTTTGGCCACCATGCCCTGATCCAATTGTTCTGTGAGGGTTTTGAGTTGGTTTTTTTGCCACAGCCAAGCCGATTTGGGGTGGTTCTTTTGTAACTGGTGTGTGGCGATGTCAATTTTTTGTTGCGCTGATTGAATGGCTGTCCTTTTGAGGAATTGAAGCAGCTGGAATTGGTGCTCAAGCTGTTGTTGCTTTTCTTTGAAATCACCGGCCAGCTGGTGGGCGGCGGCTGATGGTGTGATGCAACTCAAATCGGCAACCCAATCTGATATGCCCTCGTCGGTTTCGTGGCCTACAGCGCTGATGATGGGGGTCGATAACTGATGAATGGTGCGGGCCAAAAACTCATCATTGAATGCCCACAAGTCTTCTTTAGATCCACCGCCTCGGGTTAACAAAATGACGTCATGCCCCACAGCGTCGGCAGCCATCAACTGTGAAATCAGTTGACCCGGTGCCGTGGGCCCTTGTACTTGTGACGGGTACAGTGTGATGGAAATCAGTGGGTTGCGCGATTTGATGATGTCCAAAACGTCATGCAAAGCGGCGCCATTGGGTGATGTGACAATGGCCAAAGACCCAACCCATTTGGGGATGTCTTTTTTGGCTACCGCATCAAACAAGCCTTGCGCGCTTAATTTTGATTTCAACAAGGCCAGCTCCGCTTCCCAATCTCCCACACCTGCGTCCATCGTTTTGATCACGTTGAGTTGTAAATCACCCCGGGGTTGATAGACTGATAACTCAGCCAAGACGGTGATTTTTTGTCCTTTGTTCAACTCCATTCGACGCTTTTGTCTGAACAACACGCATTTGATTGCTGACTGGTCGTCCTTTAAAGTGAAGTACTGGTGACCTGCAGGCGAGGTGTAGAGGTCGAATATTTCACCGGTCAACCACATGGCCTGCCAGTGCGTTGCCAAATGCTTTTTTAACAATTGGTTCAATGAGCTGGGAGTATGTGCTGATTGAGGTGATTTTCCTTGTTCTTGCGTCATGATATTGTGGTAAAATGCGCCGCTATTTTTCATCTGAGAGGCGGCCAACCATGCGAATTCTTTACGATGCTTTGACTTTCGACGACGTGTTACTTGTGCCCGATTATTCGGATATCTTACCCAAAGACGTCAATTTGTCCACCCAATTCACCCGCAACATCAAACTCAACATCCCGGTGGTTTCTGCCGCCATGGACACGGTGACTGAGTCGCGCTTGGCCATTGCCATGGCACAACTGGGTGGTATCGGTGTGATTCACAAGAACTTGAGCATTGAAGACCAATGTGCCGAAGTGGTTAAAGTCAAGAAATATGAATCAGGGGTGATCAAAAACCCAGTGACGGTTTCTCCCATGACCACCATCAGGGAAGTATTGGCTTTGACCAAGCAACACAAAATTTCTGGTGTGCCTGTGGTCGATGGTGATGAATTGCTGGGCATCGTCACCAGCCGTGACATGCGTTTTGAAACGGTGCTGGACGATCCGGTTCGCAACATCATGACCCGCAAAGAAGACCTGGTCACTGTCGGTGAAGATGCCGCCGAAGATGAGGTGTTGCAATTGTTACACCAAAACCGAATTGAAAAGGTGTTGGTGGTCAATGACCAATTCCAATTGAAAGGATTGATCACCGTCAAAGACATCCAAAAATCGGAAGATTTTCCCAACGCCGTTAAAGATGACCAGGAGCAACTGCGTGTGGCTGCTGCCGTGGGGGCCGGTGGTGACACCGACGAGCGGGTGGCGGCATTGGTGGAAGCCGGTGTCGATGTGCTGGTGGTTGATACCGCACACGGGCATTCTAAGGGCGTGATTGATCGCGTTCGTGACGTCAAAACCAAGTACCCACATGTGGATGTGGTGGCTGGTAACATCACCACAGGCGCTGCGGCCCTGGCACTGGTTGAAGCCGGTGCAGACGCGGTCAAAGTGGGGGTTGGACCTGGCTCCATTTGTACCACCCGCATCGTTGCGGGCGTGGGCGTGCCACAAGTGTCTGCCATCGATGACGTGGTGAAAGCCTTGCGTGGTACGGGCGTGCCTTTGATTGCTGATGGCGGGGTTCGCTACTCTGGCGACCTGGCCAAAGCCATCGTGGCCGGCGCTTCGACCGTGATGATGGGTGGCATGTTTGCCGGTACCGAAGAATCACCTGGCGAGGTGGAGTTGTACCAGGGCAGGACGTTCAAATCATACCGTGGCATGGGTTCTTTGGGCGCCATGAACAAAGGCTCCAAAGACCGCTATTTCCAAGATGAAGTTGATGCTGAAAAATTGGTGCCAGAAGGCATCGAAGGCCGCGTTGCCTACAAAGGTGCTTTGGCCCCAGTGGTTCACCAGCTGATGGGCGGCTTGCGAGCCAGCATGGGTTATGTGGGTTGTCGAACCATTGAAGAAATGAAAACCCAGCCCAAAATGGTCCGCATCACCAATTCGGGTGTCAAAGAGTCGCACGTTCATGATGTGCACATCACCAAAGAAGCACCCAATTACCGATCACGCACCTAATTTGTGCACGCAGGAGTCACCATGGACATCAAACAAAGCAAAATACTGATCCTTGATTATGGTTCGCAATACACCCAATTAATTGCGCGTCGTGTTCGTGAATTGGATGTTTATTGTGAAATCTATGCTTGGGATGCCGACACCCAAGACATCAGGGATTTTGATCCGCAAGGCATCATCTTATCGGGTGGACCAGAATCGGTTCATCAGCAGGGTGCGCCCACTTTGAATGAAGTGGTTCTGGATTTGGATGTGCCTGTGCTGGGCGTGTGTTATGGCATGCAGCTGCTCAATGTCCATTTCGGTGGTGAGGTGATGAGCTCAGATGACAAAGAGTTCGGTTATGCCCAAGTGCAACTGACCGAATCTTCTGACCTGTTCAAAAAAGTGAAACACACAGAGCTGGATGTTTGGATGAGTCATGGTGACAAAGTCAAACAATTGGCACCGGTGTTCACGGCATCTGCCAAGACGTCATCAACACCCTTTGCAGCCTGCCATCACAACGACAAACCGATATTCTGTGTTCAATTCCACCCTGAAGTGGAGCACACCAAAGACGGCCGAGACATTTTAAGCCAGTTCGTACATGACATTTGTGGTTGTGAGCGCCTCTGGAAAACGGCCAACATCATCGACACACACATCGAAAACATCCGTGAGATGGTGGGTTCAGAGAAAATCTTGTTGGGCTTGTCTGGTGGTGTGGATTCTTCTGTGGTGGCTGCGCTGATGCACAAAGCCATTGGCGATCAGTTGGTCTGTGTTTTTGTTGACACGGGCTTGTTGCGATACAAAGAGGGCGATGATGTGATGGCCATGATGGCCGACAAAATGGACATCAACGTGATCCGCGTCAATGCCCAAGAACAGTATTACAGTGCCCTGGCAGGAGAAGCTGACCCAGAGGCCAAGCGCAAAATCATCGGTGAATTGTTTGTTCGTATTTTTGAGAAAGAAGCCAGCAAACTGGATGATGTGCAATGGTTGGCCCAAGGCACCATTTATCCTGACGTGATTGAATCTGCCGGTGCCAAAACGGGCAAGGCCCACGTCATCAAGTCACACCACAATGTGGGCGGACTGCCTGAAGACTTGTCATTGAAATTGGTCGAGCCATTGAAAGACTTGTTCAAAGATGAAGTGCGTCAATTGGGTGTTCAATTGGGCTTGGCCAAAGAATTGGTCTACCGCCACCCATTTCCCGGACCTGGACTGGGCGTTCGAATCCTGGGTGAAATCAAAGCCGAATACGCTGACATCCTGGCCCGAGCTGATCACATTTTCATCGAAGAATTGCGTCGTCACGATTTGTACGACAAAACCTCACAAGCCTTCGCCGTGTTTTTGCCCGTTAAATCGGTCGGTGTGGTCGGAGATGCACGCCGCTATGAATATGTGATTGCTTTGCGTGCCGTTGAAACCATTGACTTCATGACCGCTCAATGGGCCCGTTTGCCTTATGAGTTCATCGAGTTGGTGTCACGACGCATAATCAATGAAATCTCTCAAGTATCTCGTGTGGTTTATGATGTGTCCAGTAAGCCACCTGCCACCATTGAATGGGAATAAAGACAACCACACTGGCACAAGATGAAGCCATGATGCGCTTGGCGATTGAGCAGGCGCATTTGGCTGAAGCACAAGGGGAAGTGCCGATCGGGGCCGTGGTTTCACTTCAAGGTGAAGTGATTGGGAAAGGACACAATCAGGTCATCAGTCAGTCTGATCCCAGTGCCCATGCTGAAGTCAAAGCGCTTCAGTCCGCAGGCCAACACCTCAACAATTACCGGTTTCCGGATGCCACTTTGTACGTCACATTAGAGCCTTGCATGATGTGTGCTGGCGCCTTGGTTCATGCCAGGGTGGCTCGTGTTGTCTTTGGTGCCTATGACGGCAAAACAGGTGTCATCACCACCGTTGATGCGTTGTGGGACAGGCCTTATCACAACCATCAAATTGATTGGCAGGGGGGGGTTTTAGAAACAACATGCGCCCAGTTGATCAGTGACTTCTTCAAACGCCGCAGGGCCGCTCAGAAAGCCGCAAAAAAACAACCATAAGTTTTTTGATGGATCAACGAGCAGCTGCAGTCGCCGCTCGATTGGATTGGTAGGCCGTTTTGTGTTTTTGGTACCGCCGCATCAAAATTTTTACCCTTCGAACATATTCTTGAGTTTCTGGAAACGGAGGCACGGTTTTGCCATAGCGTTCCACTGCCGTTTCACCGGAGTTGTATGCTGCCAAAAAAACATCGGTCGTGGAATACATGCCCATCAAATGTTTGAGGTAGGCGGCACCACCATTGATGTTTTGCTGCGGGTCGAAAGGGTTTCTGACTTGGTATGTCTTTTGGGTCAAAGGCATCAGTTGCATCAAGCCTTGGGCACCAGCTGAAGACACAGCCTGATGTTTGTAAGCCGATTCGGCATGAATCACGGCCCTCAGGATGTGTTCCGACACGCCATGCGTGCGCGATGCAGTGATGATTTCCTGGTTGAATTTGTCATGAATCAAGGGCGTGGTGTTCCAGTTGATGCTGTTCCTCCAGATCTTACATTCGGGACAGCGGATGTTCAAAAGCTTGTAGGATTTGCCCGCTGGCTTCTTTGATGAATAGTGTATAATCCCCTTTTCATCGACGTGCTTATACACTTTGAGATTTTTACTGTTGGCAGCGAAAGCCAAGCCAAGCAAGATCACAAGTACCGTTGTATGATGAATCATGAAAAATAAACAAAACAAGCCAAGAACCAACAAATTATAGTGAAATCAAGCAGCTGAAACAAATTTCTGCTTTTAATAGTCATGAAAACAGCCAAAATAGTAAGCAAAAACACACTCATGGCCGCCATGGTCATGGCATTGATGACAACCGCTGTCAGCGCCAAAAAGAAATACGACAAAGAAGGGTATTTCAAGTTGGAAGCCAAAGTCCAGGCATTGATGGCCTCTCCTGTGGCCAGTGCCGCGCCCCTCGAAATGAAATTCATCCGTGAAAAAATGGTGTTGGCCAAAGCAGCCAAAGCGGACAGAAAACGCAAACTGGAAATGCAAATCACAGAACAAATTGAGGCGGAGATACAAATCGCCCATTTGCGTTCTGAATTGAATCAGTTGAATGCCGAATTGCTCAATAAGAGGGATCAGGTTTCAGCCGGAGAGGTGTATTTGTTGGAACTGAAGGAGCAGTTGAAATGAAAGCTTTAACCTACATCACGTTGATTGCCTTGTTGCTGCTGAGTCAAATTGGGGCAGCCAAGAAAAACTTGGAACTTGAGGCCCTGCGCATCGAGTATGAAAATTTTTATCAGGTTGAAAAGTACAAACCTTTCGCCAAAAACGAAAAAAGGAACGCCAAAGAGCACATTGAGGCTTTGTACAAAAGCAGGAAGCCCAAAGACCATGAAGTTTTCATGGCAAGAAAACAATTGGTGATTGCCAAAATGGTGGCCGAAAAACAACACCTCGAAGCCGAGCTGGCCACGACGGAAGAGCGGTTGGAAGCGCTTAACTTGGAGACATTGAGGGTGGATGCCCAAGTGGCCAGATTACAAGCCGATCGAGCCCAACTGTTGCTGAATTTGCAAGAAGAGGAAGTGGCACGAATTGAATCTGAAAAACAAGCGGCATTGGAACAGGCCAATGAGCAAATTGAACAAACTCAGGCTGAATTAGAAGACACCAAGGCCTATGCCAAACAACAAGAAGAAGTGGCCAACTTGGCCAAGCAAGAAGCCGATCTGGCATTTGAGGAAATAGATGCTTTGAAGCGTCAGCTGGAATCTTTGGCATCGAGGGAAACGGCCGATGGCATGGTCATGACATTGGGTGATTTTGTTTTCGATTCGGCATCGGCCAACATCAAACAAGGTGCCATTGAAAACTTCACCAAAGTGATTGAATTCATAGACGGCTACCCCGACAGACAAATCCGTGTGGAAGGCCACACCGATTCATCGGGTTCTGAAAGCTTTAATTTGAACCTGTCGCAGAAACGTGCCGATGCGGTGCGTTTGTTGCTGATGAATTATGGAATAGATGGCGATCGCGTTGAAGCCATTGGCATGGGTGAGTCTTTACCAGTGGCTGACAATGCCACGGCTTCGGGTAAGTCTAAAAACCGCCGCGTCGACATCATCATACTGAATAATTAAACATGAAAGTTGCTCAAAACATATTGGAATTGATCGGTCAAACACCGATGGTCAAGGTGAACCACTTAGACACGGGTCTTTGTGACCTTTACCTGAAATTAGAGAACATGAACCCAGGTGGTTCAATCAAAGACCGGATTGGCTTGTCGATGATTGAGGCGGCTGAACAAGCAGGGAAGTTGAAGCCAGGGGCCACCTTGGTGGAAGGCACCGCAGGCAACACCGGTATTGGGTTGGCTTTGGTGGCGGTCCAAAAAGGCTACAAGTTGATTTTGGTCATCCCCGACAAAATGAGTAAGGAGAAAATCTTCAACCTCAAAGCCATGGGTGCTGAAATCGTATTGACCCGTTCAGACGTGGCCAAAGGCCACCCAGAATACTACCAAGATTTGGCGGCCAGCATTGCTGAGAAAACACCGGGTGCGTATTTCATCAATCAGTTTGGCAACCCAGACAACCCCAAAGCACACTACCACACCACGGCGCCTGAAATATACCAACAGCTGGACGATGGGGTGGATGCCATTGTGTTTGGTGTGGGTTCCAGTGGCACCGTCACAGGCATGAGCCAATACGTTAAGGAGCACCACCCTGAAACGGCATTGGTGCTTGCAGATCCATTGGGCTCCATCTTGGCTGAATACATCAACGAAGGCCATTTAAGTGATGAGGCTGGGAGTTGGAAAGTAGAAGGCATTGGTGAAGACTTTTTACCTTCCATCAGTGACTTCAGTCACGTCAAAAAAGCCTACGCCATCAGTGATCAGGAAAGTTTCGAGGTGGGTCGAGAACTGCTGCGAAAAGAAGGTGTCTTGGGCGGGTCTTCGACCGGGACCATCATTGCCGCTGCTTTGAAATACTGTCAAGAAAGCACCTCAAGAAAAAAAGTGGTTGCCTTGGTTTGTGACACCGGCAACAAGTACTTGTCTAAAATGTACAACGATTATTGGATGTTGGACAACGGTTACATCGAATCTGAATCTCATGGCGACTTGAGGGACTTGATTTCCAGGCCATATCGAAGCAATGACACCATTGTGATGCGACCTGAAGAAACGTTGGCTGCGGTTTATCAACGGATGAAACTTTATGACGTGTCTCAGTTGCCCGTGATGGAAAACGACGACATCGTGGGCATCATCGATGAATCAGATGTCTTGATGAAGGTGTTTGGCCACCCAGAAGCCTTCAAGGAACCGGTGTCATCAGCCATGACCTCCAATTTGGAATTCCTTGATAAAACCACGCCTTTGGAACAGCTGTTGCCAATCTTCGACGCGGGTAGGGTGGCGATTGTGAAAGATGGATCGGACTTTTTGGGCCTCATCACCCGCATTGATCTGCTCAACTATTTGCGTAGGAAAGACGAAAACCAGTAAAGATGCACAACAACGAATACAAAAAAGACAAGGTATTCAAAGGCTTACAGACCAAAGCCATCCATGCAGGCCAATTTGCCGACCCAACCACGGGTGCCGTGATGCCGCCGATTTATACCACATCGACCTACGTGCAAAAAAGCCCGGGCGATCACCAAGGGTTTGAATATTCCAGGTCTCACAACCCAACACGCTACGCCTATGAACGGGCTGTAGCGGCCATGGAAAACGGCACGCATGGATTTGCCTTCGCATCAGGCATGGCAGCCACTGCCACCATCATTGAACTTTTAGATTCAGGCGATCATGTGATTGCCATGGACGATTTGTACGGTGGAACCAATCGCCTGTTTCGTTTGGTGAGAAAACGCAGCGCCAATTTGGATTTCGATTATGTGGACATGGTGACGGCATCGTTGGAAGATCACCTCAAAGCCAACACCAAAATGGTGTGGATAGAAACACCCAGTAACCCCACATTGAAAATCGTTGACATCCAAGCCACGGCCGATTTTTGTCAACGGCATGGCTTGTTGTTGGTGGTGGACAACACCTTTGCCTCTCCGTACTTGCAAAATCCTTTGGACTTGGGTGCGGACATTGTGATGCATTCAGCAACCAAGTTCATCAACGGCCATTCAGACATGGTTGGTGGCATGGTGGTGGCCAAAGACCCTGAATTGTGTGAACAATTGGGTTTTCTACAAAATGCCGCAGGCGGCGTGGCCGGACCTTTTGATGCCTATCAAGCCTTGCGAGGTTTCAAAACCTTGCCTTTGCGGATGGAAAAACATTGCCAAAATGCCCAATCCATAGCTGAGTGGTTGGAAAACGACCCGCGAGTGGAACGGGTACTGTACCCTGGGCTGCCATCTCATCCCCAGCATGAGTTGGCCAAAAAACAAATGCGAGGCTTTGGAGGCATCATTTCACTGTACGTTAAAGGCGGCTTGGCTGAAACGGCGGCTTTCATGGAGCGGTGCCACCTTTTTGCCCTGGCTGAAAGTTTGGGCGGCATCGAAAGTTTGGTCAACCACCCGGCCATCATGACCCATGCATCTGTTCCAGCTGAGTGGCGAGCGCAAATTGGCATCACAGATAATTTGGTGCGGTTGTCTGTTGGCATTGAAGATGTTGAGGATTTATTGACAGAACTGGATCAGGCGTTGGGTTGATGACTTTTTTAAACAAACAACCCGGTCCGCATGACCAAGCCGAACAATGGGGCGTGTTGTTGGTTAATCTCGGCACACCCGATGCGCCCAATCGCCGGGCGCTCAAGCGTTACCTCAAACCGTTTTTATCAGACCCAAGGGTGGTCGAACCCACGCTGCCCCGTTGGTTGTGGTGGTTGATACTCAATGGTGTCATATTGAATGTCAGACCCGGACGTTCTGCTCATGCTTATCAGCAAGTTTGGGATCATTATGGGGCCGGCACAGGGTCCCCTTTGATGCACATTTCAAAGTTGCAACTGAAAGGCGTTCAATCTGCTTTGGGGGCGGGGTTCCATTGTCAATTGGCCATGACCTATGGTGGACCCAGCATCGAAGGGGCATTGAAAAAATTACACGAAAAGAACATCAGTCGATTGGTGGTGTTACCGCTTTATCCCCAGTATTCAGCGACCACCACGGCTGCGGTGTTTGATCAAGTTTCGCGGGCTTTGCAGCGGTGGCGCTTGGTGCCTGAATGGCGCATGGTCCATCATTACCATGACCGAGCTGCGTACATCCAGGCCTTGGCAGAATCGGTCAAAACTCACTGGCAATCACATGGGCAAGCCGATCAACTGATCATGTCTTTCCATGGCATCCCCTTGCGTTATTTGAAGTCGGGTGACCCTTATTTTTGCCATTGCCACAAGACCGGTCGTTTGTTGGCTGAAGCATTGGGTTTGGCTGACCATCAGTGGCAAGTCACTTTCCAGTCCATTTTTGGTCGGGAGCCTTGGTTGCAGCCTTACACCAATGAAACTTTGAAAGGGCTAGGCCAAGCGGGTGTCAAGTCGGTACAAGTCATGTGCCCAGGTTTTTCAGCAGATTGCTTAGAGACCTTGGAAGAAATCGCATTGGAGAATCGCGATGTGTTCCTTGAAGCGGGTGGTCACCAGTATCAATACATCCCGGCACTGAATGAAACAAGGGCTCATGTGGAGTGTTTGACCCAATTGATCAAGGATCAAACCCAAGGGTGGCAAGTCACGACTCCCAACACGGCGGCTTTCGAAAAACAAAAAAAAGCCCTCATTGAGGGCTAAGTAAGGGGGCTGGTCGCAGGGCATTCCCTGCAAACTGTTGTCCAATCGGACTTGCAAAGCATCCTATCACAAGCCATCCTGATTGTCATCAGTTTCTCAAAACAACCCCACTGCGCCTTTCGGTGCCCGTCAGTACCCGCTTCTGATCGATGCCATGGCTTGGTTCCTTTTCTCTTCATCCAAAGCATCGATCACTTGCTCGGTGAAAGCCGAACAGGTAAACACCGGCCAATGGCCTTGAGCGATGTCTTGAGTTCGGTGACCTGAAGCCAAGGTGGCCGAAATGGCTTGGCGTATTTTTTCAGCCGCTTGCACGTCATCAAAACTGTGCTCCAGCATCAAAGCCAAAGACAGCATTTGTGCCATTGGATTGGCACGGTCTTGACCAGCAATGTCAGGTGCGGAGCCTCCGGCTGGTTCATAAAGGCCAAACCCTTGGTCGTTGAAACTGGCTGAAGGCATCAACCCCAAACCGCCCATCAGGCCGCTGGCTGCATCGGACAAGATGTCACCAAACAAGTTGTCTGTGACCAGCACGTCGTACTGCTCAGGCTTGAGTAACAACTGCATGGCGCAATTGTCGACCAGTTGCTGTGTCAGTGTCACTTCTGGGTACTCGCTGGCCAGTTCATCTACCACGGTCCGCCACAACGCGCTGGTGGCCAACACATTGGCCTTATCGACTGACGTCAGTGATCCAGAGCGTTTGGCAGCCAATTGATAGGCAAAGCGGGCGATGGATTCAACCTGGGCTTCGTCGTAAATGGCTTGGTCTTCACTGACCCTCAACTGGTCCTTTTGGTAGTCTTTTTTCTCACCGAAATAACAGCCGCCAGACAGTTCTCGCAGGATAACAAAATCTGTACAGCGCTTGTAATGGGCTTCTTTGAGCGGTGAAATGTCGGCCAAACTGGGATCAAAATAAACCGGCCTCATGTTGATGTTGAGATTCAAATGAGCACGCAGTGCCAAGATGGAGTTGACTTCACAACCTTGCCATTTCGGAAGGTGCTGTGCATCACTGGGCCCACCCACAGAGCCAAACAAAACGGCGTCGCTTCGATCCAGAAGGTCTTGGGTTGATTTGGGGAAATGTTCGCCGGTTTCGTCATGGGCATGGCCACCAATCAAGCCATGCTCAAAAGTCAAATCGGGTGCGACCTGAGCCGCCACTTTCAAAGTGGCTGCCATCACTTCGGGGCCAATGCCATCTCCTGCCAGAACGGCCACTTGCTTTTTCATGTTGTGCTCCTGTTGGTCAAGAACTGCGTGCGAGACAGTTGTTGTTGCAAAGTTTGTATTTCATTTTGGTGCTGCAAAAGGTAGGCCAATTCATCCTGACCATTGATCAGCAAAGATTTAAAGAAGGGGTCCAGGTCAAAAGTCCACTCCAAATGACCCGCGCTAACCCTTTGTTGTTTGACATCGATAGCAATGTGTTCATCGTTCAACCCGGCTTCTAAAACTTGTTGCCAATCAGGTTCCGGCAATGTGATCAGCAACAGGCCATTTTTGCGGGCGTTGTTGCTGAAAATGTCTGCAAAGCCCGGCGCAATCACGGCTTGAATGCCCCAATCCATCAAAGCCCAAACCGCATGTTCACGAGAAGAACCGCAGCCAAAATTGTCTCCGGTGATGAACACCGTGCGATCGCGGTTGTGAGTTTGCGTGAAAGGGAATTCAGCATCGCTCTGGCACATGCGATGGAACAAATGTTGTCCTAATCCACTGCGTTCGGTGGTGGTCAAAAATTGGGCCGGGATGATGACATCTGTGTCGATGTCTTGCTGCGCCCAGACGATGGGCTGGCTGTTGATGGTTTGCAGTGCTTTCATGGGTTTACTCCTGATTTGATGTGTCCTGCAATCGCACTGTGTGCGACGGTGGTGGGTGAAGCCAAGTGGGTGATGCTGCCGGTGCCTTGGCGACCGATGAAGTTTCGATTGGTCGTGCTGATGCAACGGGCGCCAGCAGGCACCACATCATCATTCATCGCCAGACACATGGAGCAGCCGGGCAACCTGAAGTCGGCCCCCGCGTTCCGGAACACCTGATCCAGGCCTTCCGCAACCGCTTGCCGATGAACTTGTTCTGAACCTGGAACGATGTACATGGTGACGTGGCCTGCCACGCGTTGGTTTTGTAGAATCGATGCCACCGTTCTGAGGTCCTCTATCCGACCATTGGTACAGGAACCGACGAATGCCCAGTCGATGGTGATGTCCTGTATGGCTTGTTGTGGCTTGAGTTGTGTGTAAGTCAAAGCCGCTTGGTCGCTTGGGTGCTGCGCGTCTGGCACCCATTCATGGGTGGCAGTCGCTTGGGCGGGGTTGGTTCCCCAGGTCACCATGGGCTGCCAGTCACTGACATCAAATCGCAGGACCCGATCATAGTGGCAGTCGGCATCACTGGCCCATTGGAGCCATTGATGGCAAGCCTCAGAATCACCCGGGGCATGGGGCCGGCCTTTCAAGTAGGACAAGGTGGTGGTATCTGGGCTGATCAAACCAGCCATCGCACCGCATTCAATGCTCATGTTACATAGGGTCATTCTGGCTTCCATCGACAAGCTTTGGATGGCGGATCCTGTGTACTCAATCACATGGCCATTGGCGCCGCCCACCCCCAATTCTTTGATCAGCCTCAAAATCAAATCTTTGGCTTCACAGTGGGCAGGCAGTTGTCCTGAAAAACCTACTTGCATGACTTTGGGTTTGTGCATCAACAGGGCACCGGTGGCCAACACATGCGACAATGTCGATGTGCCGATGCCGAAGGCCAATGCACCAAATGCGCCATGGGTGGCGGTGTGAGAATCCCCACACACCAAGGTCATCCCGGGTTGAGTGATGCCCAATTCTGGGCCCATCACATGGACGATGCCTTGGTGACCGCTGTCGATGTCATGAAATGGGATGCCTTGCTCCTGACAATGACGCTTCAATGTTTGCATTTGTTGGATGGCTTTGGGGTCATCAACCCGGTGCCGGTCTGGCCGGGTGGGGATGCTGTGATCAATGGTGGCCAAACAACGGTCTGGTCGATTGACCGTCAATTGCCGTTCTTTGAGTTCAGCAAATGCTTGTGCCGAAGTCACTTCATGCAACAAAGTGAAATCAATGGCCAAGATGTCTGGGTGCCCTGAGGCTGTTGGGATGGCATGTTGCTGCCATATTTTATCAACGATGTTTCTTTTCATGAGGTTGCCTTGTGTTTTTGTTGGTTGATGGAGGTGGTTTTGAGGCCATACCTTTGCTTCACTTGCCAGCGGTTACAAGCCGCGATCAGGGCCTTGATCGCGGCGATGATGATGTCTTGATCTTGCCCGTGCCCAGTGTGGGTTTCACCATTGGCTTCAATGACCAGGGTGGCTTGGGCGGTGGCGTGGATGCCTTGACCAGTTGACTGGCTCTGATACTGCTGTACTTTGAAACGACCGATGTGCTGGCTGATGAACGCCTGCATGGCCGCGAGGGCTGTGGTGCCGTCGTCATGACTGACGTTGCATTGCAGT
>JAUHZH010000457.1 GCA_030426065.1 Gammaproteobacteria bacterium | reverse complement strand
GTATCCCTCCAACGAGCAAAGAGCGGCATTTTCGTAGAAACACGCCCAAATGTCAACATAATTAATCAGTAATTTTTCAAGGCTTTAGCAGCCCAAAATTCCGGTCTTACGTCATCCAAACTGGAGTGCGCATTTTAAGTATTTTTATCCCCTTTGCAATGCCTAAATCACAATTAATAAAAAAACTTTTCAGCCGCTCATGTTATCCTTGCCATCATTCCTTCGAACCATGACAAAGATGTTAAAAATCCTGACCATTTGTCTGCTGTTTTCTGCAGCATCTGACGCCAAAAACAACACGCTGGTGACACTGACACCACACATCACTGAATTGGTCTATACCGCTGGCGCTGGCGAACATTTACTGGCCGTTTCGGCCTACAGCGACCACCCTGAAGCCGCGAAGTCGTTGCCGCAAATTGGCGATGCTTTCACCATCAACCAAGAACTGCTGCTGTCGCTCAATCCCGATGTCGTCCTGTACTGGGCCAACAACACATCACAACAGCATTTGGATAAGATACAACAACTGGGAATCCAAACCCTGCCTATCACCACTGACCACTTGGCTGACATCCCCAAAGCCATCACACAAATCGCCGCATTGAATGACTCGACGCCTGCGAGCGAAACCCACAGCTTTGCTGAACGCATTGAACAGTTGCGTGCTGAGGCCACACCCCAATCGGCTTTCATTCAAGTTTCTGAACGCCCCATTTATACAGTGAATGGCAACAACATCATGAGTGAAGCCATGGCTGTTTGCGGCTTGACCAATGTCTTTAATGATTTACCCGTGTCATCAGGAACGGTTTCGATGGAAGCGGTGGTGGCCAAGGACCCCGATGTCATCATTCGGTTTTCACCCATCAGTGACAACAGCCCCCTAAAACAATGGCCCAACCTCAAAGCCATCAAAAACAACCAGGTCATTGTGGTCAACCCAGACCACTTCACCCGCCCCACCCTGCGTTTGCTGCAAGCCATCGAACACATCTGCCAAGCAACAAAAAAGCCGGCACAATGACCGGCTTTTTTCATTAGAACTGAGCTGAAATCAATTCTCGCGACTCGCGCGTTTTCGCTCATGCTCCAACAAGTGGCGCTTGCGAACACGAATTTCTTCCGGTGTCACTTCCACCAATTCATCGTCCTCAATGAATTCCATCGCTTGCTCCAAAGTCAAACGAATCGGCGGCACCAAGTTGATGGCGTCGTCTTTGCCTGAAGCACGGACGTTGGTCAACTGCTTGCCCTTGAGCGGATTCACCGTCAAGTCATTGTCACGCGAATGGATACCAATCACCTGACCTTCATAGACATCGACATTGGCATCAATCAACAAACGGCCTCGGTCTTGCAAATTGAACAAGGCATAACCCAACGCTTTACCGGTGCCCTTTGAAATCAGCACACCGTTCTTG
>JAUHZH010000117.1 GCA_030426065.1 Gammaproteobacteria bacterium | reverse complement strand
CCGATCGACTTTGACACCAACCAATTGACCTTTGAGCATTATTTTTCAGATTTTGATTCAAAAGGAAAAACAGTCTCGGCATTGAACAACGGTCATGCCGTGGTGTTCACACCAGAATCAAGAAGCGTGAAAGTGATTGACAACATCAGCCAACAAGCAGAAACATTCACATTGGTTCAATTTCACTTGCACAACGGCAGCGAACACACCATCAATGGAGAAAGGTACGACTTAGAAGCGCACTTCGTTCATGCCAACGAAGCTTTCATTCAAGGAGACACCCTCAATGGCAGGCTCGCTGTTTTTGGCGTATTCCTACAAGGCAGTCACGGGTACACCCATTGGCATTGGAACAAAGTTTTATCCAATCTACCGGAGCACAACCCAGGAGCAAGCAATGAAACGAAGAAAAAAATCGTTTCAAATTATCAATTCCTTGTTCCATTCAATAAAAAAGTGTTCACTTATGAAGGTTCTTTGACCACACCCGGTTGCGATGAAATTGTCAACTGGGTGGTCTACGCCACACCGATCAAAGTCTCACACCAAGCCGTTGAAAACTATTCGGCATCACAAAACCACCATGACACCCATCGCCTCACCCAGCCCCTGCACGGGAGACAAGTTAAAGTGGGTTGGCTATATAAGTAACAGCAGCATTTCCTAAGCCAGGTCGCTGCAACACTTCAAGTCCTGCAGCGACATCGAAATCAAGAAACCCCAAATGAAAGGCAAATCTTTTTAACAGCTTTTATTTTTTCTATGGACCTAAAATTTAAAGCAGATGAACAACACTTTGTTTGAATGCAGCCCTCATTCAGCCAAGAAGGCTGTGGTCAATTCGGTCGTTTTGATTTATCATCATAATACCCACATGAATCAATCAAAGAGAGGTCGCCTTGGGATTGAGTGACATTGACCTGCTCAACATCAGTCAGTTTTTTATCAGTATCATGATGACTGTGGTGTTCCTGCTGGCATGGAATATCATTGAACGCAAAACCTACGCCGTGATGTGGGCTCTGTTTTACTGTGTCTCGGCCCTCAATGGCGTCTTGAATGCACTCAATGACCTGTTTCCTGACCGCAACCTTGCACCTGCGAGAACAGCTGTCAACACAAAGCCACAACACCAACCCTGAACTCCACATCACAGGCAGCTTCGGTGTCGCCATGATTGAATCCAGTCTGGAACAAGCACTGCGCCAAGCCGACCAAGCCATGTACCAATCAAAAACAAATGGCCGCGACCAGGTTACGGTGTTTTCTTGATGAAGCCATCCAATACCCCCAAACCCCGACTGTGTTGTTCAGGGTCCTTCAAACAACGCCAAGGTGGTTCTGCTGGAAACCGCTCCGTCGAAATGCGCTTTTTTAATCGAGAGGTAATTGGGGTCACTGAAAAATTGGCCCATTGACTGCTCACTGGGAAATTCAATTGTGAACACCCGATTGATGGGCCCTTCCTCTTTCACTTTCAGCACCTCGCTGACTTTGAAGTCGTACCCAAATGACCCGCCAAAAGATTCGAGGATGGGCAACATCCCTTCCCTGTACTTTGAATAGGCTTGTTCATCGGTGACATAAATCCCCATTACCCGCGTGTATGTCATGTTGACCTCTTCAATGATGATTAAACACAGGTATTTTAATGGATTCTCTGCCAACTGAATCTGTTTATTTGGCCAACAATCATTTCAATTTTTTGTCAACGGTGCCTTGCTCGGAGGCGCAGCTCTTGTTGGTTCAAATCCATCGTACCTGGGTAAATCGGCATCCAAATCATCCCAACTCGCTTTTGATGAAACAAAATTATGAGAAATGGGCCGCTCTTTAATCTCAGAATCAAATATCCCGAGCCGAATCCTGAGCTTTTCTGGGTTGTCTGAATTGGAACTGTAAATGGGCGATGCGCAAACAGAACAAAAATGCCTGTTTTTACCTGGCTTGAATTCATAAGTGCCCAGCTTTTGCTGTGGGTCGATCAAACGGAATTCACTGGCATTGATGAAGCCATTGGTCGCATAGGCCGTGCCACTGTTTTTCCTGCACAAAGAGCAGTGACAGTGAATGATGTCTTCGATCGAACCCCGAAGCTCAATCTGGATGGCGCCGCACAGGCAGGAACCTTGGTACATGGTTTTCTTTGGTTTGATTAAGAATAAGTGATCATAGTGGGATGGGTTTTGCCCATCGAATAAACACGCTATAAACTCTCTATGATTTTCATTTCAGAAAAATTGACATCCATAACAACAGCAATATCAACTAATTTTATTTTGAGTTCTTCTGATACTTCACTGGAAGGCTCTTTTATCTTTTTATAAGGGCCACCCGGTAAATCCCAGTCAAATACAAAAAATCCCATATCAGAATAATTAGACCAACCCTGTGCAGTACCCCAATTTGCAGATTCTAATTTTTCAGACAGTTCATCATGACCATTGAAAGCATCTATTACAGTTGAAGGTATAGCTCCTTCTCCCGCAGTTGAGAAAATTGCGAAATTTCCTTGGTTATCGATGGCGAACCAATCGAATTCTCTGTCTCTGATGAAATTTTCGTAAGTGCTCATAAACTTTAGGCCATGATGGATTATAGATTATAGTAGATTGGGCTAAGCCCCGCGCAGCCCAACATCGAAACTCCACTCACAAAAACATGCTTGTATCAAAAGCCAACATCGTTTATTAACAGGCAATAATGACATACCTTCGACCCTTTGTTGGGCTTCGCTTCGCTCAAACCAATCTACATTCTTTTAACCCAATAACAACACTGCGAATGTGTTTGAAAATAAACACTTCTCTGTCTGACACTGCTTATTCAAAAATTCTCTCTAACCTCACCCCCTCGGCTTTGGGCTGATGTATTTTTCGCGTTTGATTTGCTGGATGGGCAGGCCTTTTTCTTTCAACAATGTGAAGGCTTCATCGACCATTTCGGGGTTGCCGCAGAGGTAGGCGATGTCGGTGGCCGGGTCGAAATGGTGGGTGGCCAGGTACAATTGGACATAGCCTGCTTGATCATTGGGCCTGGGTTTCAAACGTGATTCACGCGACAGACACGGCACGTAATGGAACCGTTCATGGGCATCATCCAGGGCTTCAAAATCTTCGGCATACAGCAAGCCGGTTTCGTTTTGTGCACCCATCACGACATAAACTTCTGATCCCGCTTCCAAGCGTTCTTTCAAAACGTTGATCATCGCGCGATAGGGTGTGACGCCGGTGCCCGTGGCAATCAGGAAATAACGGTCATGGCGTTCTGGCAACAGGCAAAAGCGACCGAATGGACCACTGGCTTCTAATGTGTCACCGGCTTGCATGCCCGAAAGGACGCCGGTGGCCAAGCCGCCTTCGACCCAGGATACGGCCATGTTGATTTCAGTCATCGCTTGGGCTTCTTGTTCGAAAATGTTGGCGATCGAATAGCTTCGGAACGTTTCTTTGCCATCGGCTTGGGTGAAATGTAAACGGACAAACTGGCCGGCTTGGGCTTCAAAACCACCCTCGCTTTGGACAGAAAACTTCAAGTCCACGGTGTTGTCGTTCAGTTCTTTTTGTGAAATCAGGGTCAAGGCAATGGGGGTCATGGTGGCCAGATGTTTTGAGAAAACCTCATTATCAACAACTCAAGGTAAATTGCAATTGAATCCAAGCATTGGGATAATGCGGTCATGAGCCCCAAAGTCTATAAGATTGCCTTCATCGACACCACCTACCCAGATGCCTATGACTATGACACCTTGTCGTCTCAGGCCATGGGCGGTACCGAGTCCAGTATACTTCGGACGGCGGCCATTCTGGCAGGAATTGGTCACGATGTGTCCATCATCCAACACAACCGTAAAGAAAGTTTTACACAGTGTCAAGTGCAGTTCTGGAGCCGTGTTGAGGGCCTTCAACAGGATTTCGATCATGTGGTTGTGTTGCGCAAATGGCCCCAGCTCAAAGCGTACCAACAGCACTTTGAGAAAGCGCGTTTTTACCTGTGGCTGCACACCTACAAAAACTGGGAGTTCGGGCTCAAACGCCTGTTGCCCCTGAAACAATCTGTCACTTTGATTGGCAATTCAGCGACTCACCAAGAACACTTGAATCACTGTTTGCATGGTGGCTTTTCAGGCAAGCTGATGTCGGCCTTGGGTGTCAGAAAAATCCAAACAACCCATGCCTACAACCCCATCCCTCGCTTTTGGACTGAACTGAAAACACAGAATAAAAACCCCAACCAATTGATGTTCATCTCAGCACCGAACAAAGGCTTGTCCCAAGTGCTCGATCACTTCAAAACGATCAAAGAGCGGATGCCGGAAACGAAACTGTTGGTGGCCAACCCCGGTTATCGAGAAGATCAACAGGCTGACATCGAAGGGGTTGAATGGCTGGGGGCTTTGCCACAAAAAGAATTGCTGACGAAGGTGGCAGAAAGCCTCTGTGTTTTGTACCCCCAAACGACGTTCGCTGAAACCTTTGGTTTGATATACGCCGAAGCCAATGCGGTCGGCACGCCGGTTCTGGCCCATGACATCGGTTCAGCCAGGGAAATACTGCATCCTGAGAATGATTTAGTAAATGGCCATGACACCGAAGCCATCTTCAAAAAGTTAACACAGTGGCAAACCCAATACCCTGATGTGGCTTATAGCGAGGTGTTTGATGATGCCGCCATTGCCGAGCAGTGGCAATCAATCCTTGGCTTCGAAATCGATTGACAGTGAATTGACACAATATCGCAAGCCCGTTTCAGTCGGCCCGTCATTGAAAACATGGCCCAAATGGCCTCCGCAATTGGCACAAACGATTTCAGTGCGACGCATGCCGTGTGATTCATCGAAGACTTCTTTGATTTTTCCCGCCTCGATTTCCTGATCAAAGCTGGGCCAGCCGCAGCCGGCATCAAATTTTGAGTCGTCGGCAAACAAAGCTTCCCCACAGGCCTTGCAGTGATATACACCCTGCTCAAAATGGAGGTTGTATTGTCCAGTGTGGGGTCGTTCGGTGCCCTTCTCAACAATCACTTGGTAACTGGCATCATCCAGGCGTTCTTTGAGCTCTTGTTTTAATTTTTCGTCCATCATTCCACTGTCACTGATTTGGCCAGGTTGCGTGGTTGATCGACATCGGTGCCTCGCAGCACAGCGACGTGGTAGGACAACAGTTGCAAGGGCACATTGAACACAATCGGCGATGTGAACGAACCACTGGCTTCCAAAGTGATGACGTGCTCGACGCGATCGTCCAAACCATGGTCACTTTTGTGATCGACAAAAACATAAAGTTCGCCACCACGGGCACGCACTTCTTCGATGTTGGATTTGAGTTTCTCCAACAGCTGATCATTGGGGCAAACCGCAATCACCGGCATGTTTTTATCGACCAAGGCCAAAGGGCCGTGTTTGAGCTCACCGGCGGGGTACCCTTCCGCATGGATGTAAGAAATTTCTTTCAGCTTCAACGCCCCTTCCAATGCAATCGGGTAATGCAAGCCACGCCCCAAAAACAAGGCGCTGTTTCGCTTGACGATTTTTTCTGCGATGGTTTTGATCTTGTCATTGAGCAACAGGGCTTGGTTGATGATTCCCGGCATGGTGCGCAATTGCTTGACCAGTCGTTTGCGTTTGGCTGGGTCGCGGTCATGGATTTCCATCATCTTCAAAGTCAGCAAAGCCAACACCGCCAATTGGGTGGTCAAGGCTTTGGTTGAAGCAACACCGATTTCTGGCCCGGCGTGGGTCAACAGGCAGTGGTCGCTTTCTCGATCCAAAGTGGAATTGGCCACATTGCAAACCGCCACAGTCGACAAATACCCATTGTCCTTGGCGAAGCGCAAAGCAGCCAAAGAATCCGCCGTTTCGCCCGACTGTGAAATGGTCAAGAACAAGGTGTCTTCTGGCACCACCGGTGAGCGGTAGCGGTATTCACTGGCAATTTCAATTTGGGTCGGTATGCGAACAAAGGCTTCCAACCAGTGGCGAGCCACCATGCCGGCATGGAATGACGTTCCACAAGCCACGATGTGTATGTTTTTGACCCGTTCCAGCACCGCACCCAAATCGCCCCCAATGAAGGCATCACTGACGCGACCTTCAAGCAATCGGTCGGCAATCGAATTGGCCACCGCTGTCGGTTGTTCATGGATTTCTTTGAGCATGTAATGGGCGTAGCCATCCTTACTCAAAGCATCGGCCGATAAATTAACGGTTTTGATTTCTCGCAAAGCCTGATCGTCGTTGCCGTCATAGATGACACAGGCATCGGGCGTGATTTCAACGATGTCGCCTTCTTCCAGATAAGCAAACTGATTGGTTTCATTGATCAAGGCCTGCACATCAGATGCCACATAATGTTCACCGTCACCAAAGCCAACCACCAAAGGGCTGCCCTTGCGAGCCGCGATGATGCGATTGGGTTCAGACATGCAGGTGATGGCCACTGCATAAGCACCGTCCAGTTGACGAATCGCTTGGTGTGATGCTTGTGAAAACGTCATCCCCTGTTTCTGAAAATCATGGATCAAGTGAACCAAGGTCTCTGTGTCGGTTTCTGATTTGAACTGATACCCTTTGGCCACCAGTTCGGCTTTCAAAGGTGCATAGTTTTCAATGATGCCATTGTGAACCACCGCAATCGCGTTGTTTGAGTCATGCGGATGGGCATTGGCCGATGTCGGCTCGCCATGGGTCGCCCAACGGGTGTGACCGATGCCACTGTGACCTGAAACAGGCTCCTGTTCTAACTGGGCTTTGAGTTTGGCCAGCTTACCGGCTTGTTTCTTGATGGTGATGGCATCACCTTCAATGACGGCGATACCCGCTGAGTCATAACCACGGTATTCTAAAGTTTGTAAGCCGTTGACGATCAAATCAACCACGTTTCGGTTGGCACTGGCTGCTACGATTCCACACATGTTATTTTTTCTTAGGTCTCTCCCACCCTTTGATGGTGGTTTGTTTG
>JAUHZH010000116.1 GCA_030426065.1 Gammaproteobacteria bacterium | reverse complement strand
GAACAGCAAACACGCAAGGACATTGAAACGCACATGGCCAATGCTTCAGAACATGAAAAGTCAACGGTGTTGACAGAAATTCGCAGGCGCTTCAAACGCAAAATTGAATTTGACCGCCTTTTGGTGGTGGCCGTTTTTGCCTTGTTCGTGATCGTGTTTTGGTGGGCCTTTGAACAGGCCGGCAGTTCCATGACCATTTTTGCGGCCGATTACACCCAACGCGTTTTGACTGGCACATCGGCCACCATTTTCATTTGGGCCAATTTCTTATTAACGGTCTTGCCCGTCATGGTCGTGACTTGGGTTTTGTACCTTTTGTTCCGCCAAACTTATCGCACCATTCCTGTCTCCAATGCCTTCTTGGGCTTCAGCTTTGTCTTGATTTGGGGTCTTGTCATTTGGAAAGTTTATGAAGAAATGACTTCTGGCAATCAAATTGAAGTTCCCGCCTCGTGGTTCGGCATCCTGAATTCATTCTTCATCATCACCATGGCTCCGCTGTTTTCTAAAATGTGGGAAAGCAAATTCAACCCATCCGGCCCAGCCAAATTCGCTCTGGGTTTGGTGTTGCTGGGCATTGGATTTGGCTTTTTGTCTTATGGTGCCATGGGCATCACCCAAGGCGCCTCCACCGCATCTGTGTCCATGTTCTGGCTAATTGCCGCTTACTTTTTCCACACCGCAGGTGAGCTGTGTTTGTCACCTGTTGGTTTATCATACGTCAGTAAACTCGCACCCGCCAGGCTGGTGGGTATGATGTTCGGCGTCTGGTATTTGTCCAGTTTCGTCGCCAACTTCCTGGGCGGCTTGACCGCCAGCAAAATCGACAGCATCAACCAAGCCATCGGATTGTCAGGATTCTTTTTGCTGTTCACCGCCATCCCAATTGCCACTGGGATGTTGATGTTGGTTTTGACACCGTTTTTGAAAAAACGCATGCACGGCATTCACTGATTTTAAAAAGAGGATAATTTATGAGTACAACTGAATTCACGGCAGACGCCAAGCAAGAAATGTGGGGGCACCCCAAAGGCTTGTATGTCTGTTTCTTTACTGAGCTGTGGGAGCGATTTTCCTTCTATGGCATGAAATTCTTGCTGGTTTTGTATTTAACCAAATACCACCTGTTCACAGACGCCGAAGGTTTGGATGTTTTGGGCGCCTATGCGGGTTTGGTTTATGCCATCCCTGTCATTGGTGGCATGTTGGCTGACAAGTATTTAGGCCCCAGAAAGGCCGTAACATTTGGCGCCATTCTGCTGGTGATTGGTCACTTATTGATGGCTGTCGAAGGTGAACAAGCCGCCATTGTAGATGGTGTTTTGACCCAAGATTTGGCCGCATTGAATGTCTTCTATTTGGCATTGGCGTTCATCATCATGGGTGTCGGTTTCTTGAAACCTAACATTTCTACCATTGTGGGTAAATTGTATGAAGATGGCGACGCGCGTCGTGACTCTGGTTTCACCATTTTCTACATGGGCATTAACATCGGTTCATTCACTGCCACCTTGTTGTGTGGTTGGTTGGGTGAAACTTATGGCTGGGGCTACGGCTTTGGTGCTGCTGGTGTCGGCATGTTGCTTGGTTTGATTTTTTTCTTGAGGGGGCAGAAATTCCTCTATGGTCATGCTGAACCCGATAACCCTGAAGCTTTGAAAAAATCTGCTTTGGGTCCAATCAACGTTGAATGGATGATTTACCTGCTTTCTTTGGCTGCCATTCCTTTGGTTTGGTTTGTTGTTCAAAGAGAAGCTTGGGTTCACAGTGGTCAGTGGGTGTTGCTCGCTTTGGCCGCTGGATTCATGATGTTTTATGCTTTCATGAAGTCCACGCCTGTGGAACGCAACCGCATCCTCGTGCTGATCGTTTTGATCACTTCAACCATTGTCTTCTGGGCATTGTTCGAACAAGCAGGTGCTTCGATGACATTGTTTGCTGATCGTGTGATGGACAGAAGCATCTTTGGTTGGGAAGCCAAAGCATCTCAATTCGGTTCCTTGAATGCCGGTTTCATCATTTTGCTGGCGCCTGTTTTTGCTTGGCTGTGGGTTTGGTTGTCAAAACGCAACTTGGAACCATCTACACCAGCGAAATTCGGACTGGGCTTGATTCAAGCCGGTTTGGGATTTGGTGCCTTGGTATTGGGCGCCACCATGCCTGAGCAATCAGGTAAAGTGGCTTGGATCTGGTTGGTTTTGGCTTATTTGCTGCACACCACTGGAGAACTGGCCTTGTCCCCCGTAGGTTTGTCTGCGGTGACCAAGTTGGCTCCAAAGAAAATCGTTGGCTTCTCCATGGGTACATGGTTTTTGGCCACCGCTTTGTCTGAAACCTTGGCCACACGTTTGTCCAAGTTTGCCGCATTCGACGCTGATGCGTCCGCTTCCATGACCATGGCTGAGCAAGTGGCAAAATATACAGAGTTGTTCGACTTCTTGATGTGGTTGGGTATCGGTGCTGGTATTTTCATGCTGATCATCACCCCATTGCTGAAGAAAGGCATGCACGGCGTGCATTGACCTGAATTCGCTTGAATCGCTGAAAAGCACCCTCATTTATGATGGGTGCTTTTTTATTTTCGCTATGCCAACATACCACTACCAAGCCGCATCTGAGTTATCCTGCCAACATTGTGAAGGTGGTTTTGATGTGTTTCAGAAATTATCTGAGGACAAACTCAGCGCATGTCCTGAATGCCAAGCACCAGTAAAAAAAATCATCCAAGCTCCTTTGATCGCGGGCAAGATGACGCGTGACAGCAACCACACGTTGAGCGAAAAAAACATCGAAAAACAAGGTTTCACACAATACCGCAAAATCGGCCAAGGCAAATACGAAAAAACCGCGGGCAAAGGACCCAACTTCATCGACAAAGACCAGCTCTGATTGATTTCACCTCCACTTGTACTTTTGGCCTATCACTGGTGTGCCTGTTTTCTGTTAAACTGTTTGTTTTTTCACTGAGAGAACAACCATGAAATTACCCGTATTGATGATCACTTCCTTGTTGGCAAGTTCAGCCTTTGCCAGTGATTTTGATGCCACCAAAGAAAAAATCAAAGCCGCTTTGGGGTCTGACATTCGAACAGAAGCCGAGACCGATCGTGACCGCAACCGCCGCCCCGTCAGCACTTTGGAGTTCATGGGTTTGCGCGATGACATGAAAGTGGTTGAATTGTTGCCTGGTGGTGGTTGGTACACCAAAGTGCTGGCCCCTGTTTTGGCAGAAAACGGTGAATTGTACCTGGCCTATGGCACGTCACGAGCCAGCAAACTGATTGAAGAACATGACAGTTTATCGGACGCGAAATTGGCGGCCAAAGATGCTGAAATTTACCGTGAAGAAGGCGCCCGTTTTTACTCCATCAAAAACCCTGACATGGGTGTCAAAAAAGCGGACATGGTTCTGACCTTCCGCAACTACCACAATTTTGCCGAAGACGGCCGCATGGCCATGAACGAAGCGGCATGGGACGCTTTGAAGATGGGTGGCATTTATGGTGTGGTTGATCACACCCGTCGCCACATGGAAGGCGAAAACGATGAAAACCGCCGCCGTTTTGATCCCGTCAAAGCCATCAAGGAAATTCAATCGGCTGGTTTTGAGTTGGTCGACTTTTCTGATTTGCACTACCGTGCCGATGATGAATTGGAATATGAAGTGGGTCGCCGTTCAGTCACCGGTAACACCGACCGGTGGACGATGAAATTCCGCAAAGTCAAAAAATAAATAAAACGCTTTGTGATGAGCCTCCACACTTGTGGGGGCTTTTTTTTGCCTTCAAAAACCCGACAGAGAAAGATTTCAGACTCTTTCAGACTTTTTTCAGGCTTTCAAAAATGCGATTTCTTATGCTGAAACCTCTTAATTACGAGGTTACACCATGAAAAAATTGATTTGTTTGATTGTCCTTTTTTTATCTGTCAATCCAGCTTCATCTGTGGTCACTGTCGGCGCCGACGTCCAATGTGACTACAATAATTTAACCGACGCCTACAACGACCCCGATCCTGTGGTTCGCGTGGTTTCACAAATTGTTTTCAACGACGTTTTCAATATCAACAAAAGCAAATTCTTCTATGGTGGTTATGACAACTGTACCGATGCCGCCAATAACGTTCCGGGCAATCAACGTTCCTTGTGGCAAGGGATCGACTCCAATGTGATCACCATCACCAATGATGCAACAACCGTCATCGTCAATCAGTTTGAAATATATGACGGTGATGAGAGTGGACTTGCCTATGGTGGCGGTGTCGACATTACAGGTGATGTTTCTGTTCTGATCAGTAATTCTGTGATTAGAAACAACGTCAGCCAAGCCGGCGCTGGCATATATGTGTTGGGTGATTCAGTCAACTTGCAATTGGTTAATGTTGAAATACACAACAACACTGCTGAAGCTCAAGGCGGTGGCATCGGTTGCAATGGCAACAGCGAAATTCGCATCACAGGCACATCAGCCATTCACCACAACCAGGCACCCAAAGGCGGTGGCATCCATGCCGCTTTCAACTGTCAAATCACCAGCGAAAGTGGTGACGGCTTACCTCCAGTTCAAGTTCAAGCCGGGATATTTGCCAACACCGCTGAACAAGGTGGTGGCGTGTTTTTATCAGACGGCGCTCAGATGTCATTGAAAGGCGATGCACAAAACCCTGCAACACTGGCCTTCAACATCAGCACCATTCAAGGTTTCAGTGGTGGTGGCGGTTTTTACATCGATGGGCTCAACTCGCGGCTGGAAGCTGAAAAATCCAGAATTGTGGGTAACATTGCCGAGACTTTTGGTGGTGGCGGCTCGGTCAATTCCGGCACATTCAACATGAGTCGAGGTCTTGGTGCTTGTTGGGATGAATCTCGGTGTAATGAGTTATCCAACAACATCGTCACTGACCCCAGCGGTTCAGGTGCAGCCATCGACGTCGTCAACGGATCTGTATATGTGTCACAATCATTGATCCAGAACAATTGGGGCAACTGGGTGGCGGTGATGTCGATGAGCCACCATGCTTACGCGCGTCTGGAAGGCAACCTGATCTCAGGAAACCGCCACTACAATGACGATGATGACACCGTGTTGTTTCAACTGGCCGGTGGCAGTGGGTTCCACAGCAACCTGGACTTTTTCTACAACACCGCCGCAGACAACCAATCCCACCATGTCTTCCAGTTGCTCACCAGTGCCAGTCATTTCTTATCCGTCCACAACAGCATCATCCGCAACGATGCCATCTTGGATGAACGCGGCATTCAGAACAACACCAACCGATTTGATTGTTTGTTACTCACAGAGCAGCAAAGCCTGAGTGGTAACTTGGGTGTGCTCAGCTTACAGGACCCCTTGTTCACAGACAGCAACAACGGTGACTACCGCCCAACGGCTCAATCACCCGCCATTGACATGTGTGATGAGGCCACGTTCAACGGTGCTCAATTCAATGACTTAGACAACCAAGTCCGTGGGTTTGACGACCTTGGTCAAGCCAATCATTTAGGTCCCTTTGATGCGGGTGCCTATGAGCAAGTTGATGACTTGATTTTCGCTCATGACTTTGAATGATTGGTGGTGGTTGTGGTCAATGACGCTCCACAATGCCGTCACCATTGGCATCGATGATCACTGCGACTATTCGCCTCTTGCCATCCAGGATGTGGTGGCAAAACACCCCCATGTTCGTTTGAGTAATCAAGCGGCTTACCCACCGCTGAACATCAATCAGCCACTCCAACTTTGGGGTGGCTTTGCCAATTGCCAGTCCGCAAAACATACCATTCCAACCCAACAAAAAAGCACCTTGCTGGGCCATGGTCATTCAACCACCCTCCGAGTGATCAATGATCACCCCCAACCCATTTCAGTTCATTTGAAGGGTTTGGACCTGCGCTTTGGCCATGCCGCCTCGGGTGCCGGCATTCAAGCCCAAGGTCATTACCGACTTTCGATATCAGATTCATGGGTTCACAACAACCAAGCACTGACCCAAGGCGGAGGCATCCACTTAGCGGGTGAATTCAATCAAATTCACATCAGTGACAGTGCCATCAAACAAAACTTTGCCACGCTGGGGGCTGGGATTTATGTTGCCGGCCAAAACAACCTTTTGACCATTGAAAACACCCTTTTCACAGGCAATCATGCGGCTTGGTATGGCCATGTTTTGGCCTGCGAAGGCCGAAATTTAGTTGCCTTTTATTCAGGTGAAGCAACCCAGCCTTTTGGTCCTGGGGCGTTGAATTATGCGCTCGAGTGTGAAATTGAGTTCAACAGTCAAGAACAGGTTAGGGCTGCGTTGTTTTTGTATCCTTAACAATGTCACCCACTTGACTGAGCAATTGCTTGAACAACGCCGGATCTATGGCATGGTCATCAGCAAACAATTGCCACTCATTTCTGGCCTGCATGGCTTCGTTGGCGGCTTGGTTTTGTCCATTGATGTCATCGGTGGCTGTGGTGGCTTTGTTGAATTCAGCAGCCATCCATTGACCAAAATACCACCCGTCCAAAGTTTCGGGGTTGGCCTTTTCTGACCATTGTAGGGCCATATCGCGTTGTTCGGTTTGGTGCGCACTCAAGGCCAATGCCCAGTAGGCCAGTGACTGGTGCCTTGGTTTTGCTTGTGACTCATTCAAAGCAAGCTGTGCCATTTCCATCCCTTTGACGTGGCTTTGGGTTTGGGCAAATGCCATTGCCAAATAGGCCAGAATGTCTGGCTTTTTGAATTTGAAGTTTTTCGCCAATGACAAATCATAAGCTTTCTGTAAATGAAGCAAAGCGTCCGCCCATTTGCCCTGATGGGCGTCATTCTGACCCAGATAGAAATGCACCACCACAGCATCATCCTTGACGTTGACGTGCTGGGCAAAAGCTGAAGTCGTTTCGAGCAAAGCATCTGCTTTTTGGAATTGACCGCTGTTGATGAGCAGGTGAGCCAGGTTAAGTAATTTGGGGCTGAGGTGTCGGTGGTTTTTGGTTTGCAACTGGTATTTAAGG
>JAUHZH010000115.1 GCA_030426065.1 Gammaproteobacteria bacterium | reverse complement strand
CTTGTTGGTGTTCGTCACCATGGCTGTTTTGACCTACATGAAAATACCCTTGACCGCCTTTGCCTTTATATCAGGTGCGGTGGCCATTGGTGTGGGTTTCGGTGCGCGCAACATCATAGAGAATTTCCTCAGTGGCTGGATTTTGATGTCAGAGCGGCCGATTCGAATCGGTGATGTGATTGATCTGGATGGGCACCTCGGGACGGTGGTGACCATTGGACACCGCTCCACCTTGGTCAAGCGCAACGACGGTGCCCACATCGTGGTGCCCAACAGCCAAATTCTGGAGTCACGATTGATTAATTGGTCTTTGGTGGATCCATACATCAGGACTTCGGTCCGGGTGGGTGTAGCCTATGGCACCGATGTGGCCTTGGTCGATCGTTTGTTACATCAGGTGGCGGCAGGGCACACGCACGTCAAGGATGACCCCAAACCGGTTGTGGTGTTTGACGATTTTGGTGATTCTGCGTTGCAATTCGATTTGTTTGTTTGGGTGACCATCAATGCCGGCAAAGAAATGCGGGTGATCCGCAGTGAATTGCGCCATGCCATTGACGCCTTGTTCAAGTCTGAAGGTGTGGTCATTGCTTTCCCTCAACAGGACGTGCATTTGCATGTGGTGGAAAAAGGTCAATGACTTAGGGTAATTGGCTCGTTGTATATTGAAAAATTCCTTGCCATCTGACAGGTGGCGCATAAGATAAGCTTTTTTTGTTTATTACAGGATTGACATGAGCCGTTTTGTTGCCGATTTGATTAAACAGGTCAAACCTTCTGCCACCATTGCCGTCAGCATGAAAGCCGCTGAACTGAAACGGACGGGCAAAGACGTGATTGGTTTGGGTGCAGGGGAACCCGATTTCGATACACCAGACCACATCAAGCAAGCGGCCATAGAGGCCATCCAAGCAGGACAAACCAAATACACAGCCGTCGATGGCACACCTGAGTTGAAACAAGCCATCATTGGAAAGTTGTCTCGCGAAAACCAAGTCGAATACCAAGCCAATGAAATTTTGGTGTCCTGCGGTGCCAAACACAGCATTTTCAATCTGTTGAGTGCGGTTCTGAACCCAGGGGATGAAGTCATCATCCCAACCCCTTATTGGGTGTCATACCCTGACATGACCTTGTTGGCTGGTGGACAATCGGTGATTGTAGAAACCACGGTTGAGAATGATTTTAAACTCAGTGCCGAACAACTGGCTCAAAACATCACTGAACGCACCAAATTGGTGATCCTCAATTCACCCAGCAACCCCACAGGTCGAGCCTACAGTCGTAACGAATTAGAAGCGATTGGACAAGTACTGCTGGCCAACCCCAATGTGATGGTGGCCACCGATGACATTTACGAGCACATCTATTGGGGTCAAGAGCCCTTGGTAAACTTGGTTGCTTTGTTCCCTGAGTTGAAACCCCGCTGTGTCATCATCAATGGTGTGTCCAAAGGCTATGCCATGACAGGTTGGCGCATCGGTTATGCCGCAGGACCTGCTGACATCATCACAGCCATGCGCAAAGTGCAATCTCAAAGTACATCCAACCCATGTTCAGTTTCACAAGCCGCTGCAGTCGCTGCGTTGAATGGACCACAAGATTGTTTGGATGTGATGCGAGTCGCTTTCAAAGAGCGTCATGATTACTTGATTCAGGCATTGGACGAATTGCCGGGCTTTTCATGCCAAGGCGGGCAAGGGGCGTTTTATGCGTTCCCAGATGTCAGGGGTGCCGTTGCAGCCATTGATGGCGTCAATGACGATGTTGAATTGGCAACCTGGCTGCTTGAAGAAGCGGGTGTGGCCGTTGTTCCGGGCACACCATTTGGCGCGCCAGGTTATGTGAGGTTGTCGTTTGCCACTTCCATTGATGTGTTGAAAAAAGCCATTGAACGGATGGATTCAGCGTTAAGAACCGCAGTTAAGTAACACTTTCAAGTGACTGATATGCAATATAAAATCGTCGTACATTATGCCGAACTGGCACTCAAGGGTAAAAACCGCAACGAATTCGTCAAACGCTTGCGCAAACAAATGCGCAAAAAGTTGAAATCGATCGGGCATGATTGGCAAGTTCGATCCATTCATGACCGCATCTTTGTGGAAATTCCATCGGCCAGCAAGAAAGAAGCTGAACAAGCGGTTTCAGAGTTGGCTCGGGTTCCTGGCATCGCTTGGTTGAGTTTGGTCCATTGGTTTCCAGAATCAGAATGCCAT
Source organism: Gammaproteobacteria bacterium (assembly GCA_030426065.1). GTDB lineage: Bacteria > Pseudomonadota > Gammaproteobacteria > Xanthomonadales > Marinicellaceae > Marinicella. Next base: position 4,780 of record JAUHZH010000115.1, on the reverse strand, counting down.
TTCATTCGTGGCGAAGACGTGCAGCCCATTCACGATCTGATTGCTGAATTGGCCAATGAAACGCACAAAGAAGGGCACAGCTTTGCGGTTCGGGTCAAGCGCAGTGACAAAAACTTCCCCATGAGTTCGCAGGATTTTGAGCGGGCTTTGGCCACCACCATTTTCAAAAACAGCGCCTGGGATCGCGTCGATTTGAAACATGCAGATCAGTTTTTCTATGTTGATGTGACTTCACAAGGGACATCGGTTCATACCAATAAGGTTCGTGGTACCGGCGGTTTGCCTGTGTCTTCAACAGGTCGTGTTTTGACCTTGCTCTCGGGTGGGTTTGACTCTCCAGTGGCGGCATGGTTGATGGCCAACCGCGGTTGCAGTGTCGACTTCATTCATTTTTCAGCTTCTCATCACAGCTTGAACGACGTGGAAGGCTATAAAATCGCTCGCATCGTCAAACAACTCAGCGAAGTGACTGGTCGTTCACGTTTGTTCATCGTGCCTTACACGCATTTCGATATGGCCTTGTTGGAACAAGATTTGGATTATGATTTGATTTTGTTTCGTCGATTCATGGCCCGAGTCTCTGAACGCATCATGGATGAAATCAATGCAGGCGCCTTGGTGACAGGGGATAATTTGGGGCAAGTGGCGTCACAAACATTGGAAAACATCAATTCCATGAACCGGGCCATTGAAGCGCCCATCTTGCGCCCATTGTTGACTTACAACAAAGAAGACATCATCAACAAGTCCACTGAATTGGATTTGTTTGAAGTTTGCCGAGAACCTTACAAAGATTGCTGTGCATTGATTTCCAAAAGCCCGAGAACCAAGTCAAAGCACGTGGTTCTGGAAAAAATGGAAGCCGAACATTTGAGTGATTACGAAGATTTGATCCAAGACACCTTGGCTGAGACCACCACTTTGGTTTACAACTACGGTGAATTGGTGTTTAAAAAAGAAGCCGGTGACGAGGACAGCTACGTATGACAACTCAGATTCGCCCCATCCAAGCCAAAGACAATGCCGCGGTCAAAAAACTGGTGGTGGGAGTTTTGGCTGAGCATGGTATTCAAGGTGAAGGGTTTGCTGGTGTGGATCCAGAATTGGATGACATGTGTGCGGCCTATGCGGGCGAAGATGCGGCTTTTTACGTGATTGAATCATCTGGTGAGGTTTTGGGTGTGGGTGGTTTTGCCACCTTGCAAGGCACGGCGGGCGAAGGCGTGGCTGAATTAAGGAAAATGTATTTCAAACCAGCTCTGCGTGGACAAGGGTGGGGTAATGAGCTGCTGACATTGATAATATCTCAAGCCAAGCAATTTGGTTTTGAAAAAATGTATTTGGAGACCACGCCAGACATGAAAGCCGCCCAAGCCATGTACAAAAAACATGGATTCACGCACAGGTCTTGCCGTTTGGGGGACACCGGTCACACGGGCTGTGGTGTTTTTATGGAACGGTTGCTGTGAAGTTGTTCAGCTTATTGATTTTTTGGGTCGGTTGGGTCCAAGCTGAGCTGCAATTAACAACAAACGACATCAAACCATTGCCTTACCCCGTCAGCAACCACGCGGTTGCATTATCTGAATCGGTTGGTGGGTCACAGTACTTCATTTTCAACGGATTAACCGGAAACAAAACGCACCAAGACATCACCCAACAGGCATGGGTTTACAAAAACAAGCAGTGGCAGGCCTTGTCAGTCCCTGCCTCACAAAAACCGGTGCTGGCATCGGTGGCTGTTACAGTCAATGATGATGTGTATTTGCTGGGTGGTTATACCGTGGCCGCTGACCACACTGAAGTTTCTGTTCCCAATGTCTGGCACATTGATGGTCATACCCTGCAATGGACGGCTTTGCCGGCCATGCCAACACCCGTTGATGATGCTGTGGCTTTGGTATACCAAAACCGCTATATTTACCTGGTCAGTGGTTGGCATGATGTGGATAACGTCAGTTGGGTTCAAGTCTTTGATACCCAAAACAAAACCTGGCAACAGGCCACACCCTATCCATTGCCACCAGTATTTGGCCATGCCGGTGGCATCATTGGTAGACAAATGGTGGTTTGTGACGGTGTCAAGGTGATTTGGGAAACCAAAAAGAAGAAACGTTTTGAAGCATCGCCAGCTTGTGCAGTTGGCATCATCAATGAAGAAAACCATCTGAGCATCGATTGGCAACCCATACCACACCACAGTGGCGTGGCTTCATACCGCATGGCAGCCGCTTCTGACCAAAAAAAGCAATTTTTATTCGTTGGCGGCAGCGACAACCCTTACAACTACAATGGTATTGGCTATAATGGCCAACCTTCATCGCCCTCAGATGCGGTGAGGATTTATGACTCAAGCAGTCAAAAGTGGCACACAATAAAAAACAAAATACCAGCCACGATGGATCACAGGGGCCTATTGAAAGATGGCGACCGATTCATCATCATGGGAGGCATGAAGGCAAACCAAACACTGAGCCCTCAAGTCATGACATTCAAAGTCGACCATCAGAGTCGACAACAAACTGGGAAACAATGAAATTATTTAATCGAACCGTGTGGCTTGTGGTCACAACCTGCTGTTTGGCACCTGTTGTCTGGGCCAAACCCAGTAAAGAATTGCCTGCAGGCGAGGGTCCTTGGCCTGTTCTGCTCCATTACCAAGAAAAAGCCGATGTCATGGCCCTTAAATCAGAACATGATTTTTGGAAAATCGATGATAAGGCCAAAACAGTGGCCATGATGATCAATGACTTGGCCACTTATCAAGACTTGTTGAACAAGGGTTTTGGGTTGGAGTTAAACAAAAAATTCCTTCATCACGTCAACACCATTCAAAACAAAAGTTGGCTGATGAACAGCAAGGCCATCACCAATTTTGCTTGTTATCGAACAGTGGATGAAACTTACCAAACCATGAATGACATGGCAGCTGATTTTTCTCAATTGGTTGATTTGGTGGTCATTGGTGACACCTGGCACAAGGAAAATCCCAACAGTGATGAATCGGGCTATGAATTGCAAGTGGTTAAAATAACAAACAAGAACATCACAAGCCCTGACAAACCCATTCTATATGCCATGGGATCAATCCATGCAAGAGAATACCCTCCCGCAGAGTTGGTGACTCGTTTTGCTGAATTTTTATTGGCAAATTATGGTGTGGATGCCGATGTGACCTGGTTGATTGACCATCATGAAATTCATTTGTTGCTGCAAGGTAATCCCGATGGTCGAATCATTGCAGAAAATGAACTTTCGTACCACCAAAGAAAAAATCGCAATGAAAACCACTGTTACAACGGTTCACATCAAGGAGTTGATATGAATCGAAATTTTGGATTTATGTGGAATCAAGGTTCTGGTTCCAGTGGTTCTGCTTGTAGTGAAGTATTCAGGGGCGGTCAAGCTTTGAGTGAACCAGAAACTGATGCCATCAATGCTTACATTGGTGGATTGTTTTCAGACGATCGCCCTGATGATTTGGTGACGGCCGCGCCATTGACCAAAATGGGTGTGTATTTGGATGTACACAATTACGGAGGGTACACTTTGTTTCCTTGGGGCTTTGGGAATAACACCGGCCAAGCGCCCAACCATTCTCAGTTACAAACATTGGCCAGAAGGATGTCCTTTTATACAGGTTATGAGCCGGCACAGTCTGGAGTCGCCTTAGGGCCAGCAGATGGTGCTTCAGATGACAATGCTTATGGCACTTTGGGAGTCGCTTCATACACGATAGAACTCAGTGACCACAACAACGGCCAATTTTATACCGGTTGTGATTCGTTCGAAGACCACATTGTTCCGGATAACATTCCTTCCATGATCTATGCTGCCAAAGCTTCCAGGCAGCCGTACATTGATGCTTCAGGACCCACCATTGAAAATTTACCTTCTGCTCCGATCGAGGTGGCGATGAATGGTTCTTTTTCAGTTCAAGGATTGGCCACGGATTTGAATTTTTATCAAAACAATGGCATCGAAACGACGCACAACATCACAACTGTTCAAGCTTATGTTGGCACACCGCCTTGGGGAGTCGGTGCTTCAGCCGTGAGTTTGTCTGCACAAGATGGCCAATTCAATGACAAAAGCGAAGCCTTCACAGGACAATTGAGTGCCAGTGGTTTGGCAGGTGGTAAGCATTTGGTGTGGGTCACAGCCACCGATGCCGATGGCATCACTGGTGTGCCTTCAGCCTTCTTTATCGATGTGATTGATTCACAGTTGATTGGTACCTTGTCTGGTACAGTGACCGACGACAGCAGCGGATCGCCCATTGCCCTGGCGATGGTGAGTTTTGATGGGATTCAGACCAGCACCGATCAGCAAGGCCAGTTTTCGATTCAAGCCACGGCAAGAACGGCTGACTTAGAAGTCAGCCAATCGGGTTATCAGCCCCAAATCATCAGTTCAGTGAGCATCATGGCGCAACAAACAGCCATACAAAATGTGGCATTGATCCCGGTCTGTGGCGATGACGTCAGTACCGATGTCAATGCTTTTGCCAACATCACAGCGGCCAAACAAAGTGGCTGGAACACTGCAGCTGACCAAGGCAGCGATGACTGGCGGGTAGAGTCAAACGCTGGTGTCGCCAACAGCGCTGCTTTTGTCACCAGTGATGCAGGAGAAACCACTGACAAATACTTGATTTCTCCCGAAATCGTTTTGGAAATTAATGGTGTGCTGCGTTTTTGGCATCAACATGACTTTGAATCCAGCAGCGGTGAAAACTACGACGGAGGTGTGCTGGAAATTTCCAATGATGGCGGTCAAA
>JAUHZH010000114.1 GCA_030426065.1 Gammaproteobacteria bacterium | reverse complement strand
AAAATCCGTGCAGATCTGGTCAATCAATTGCAAGCCATTTTGGCTGAAGTGCCCGATGCACCCATTTATTGGCAAGCCGATGTTCGTGAATTGCTGCAAGCCAACGGCAAAGCCGTCAAGGAAAATGAAGTCCCCATCTTGAAAGACTGGCCTGTGGGTTTGGGTATGGAGGCTTGTCTGGCCAAAGCCCGCCATGACCTGAAAACAGTGGCACAAGCCATGCGTGTGTGGCCGCTGTTGTGGCATTTTTGTAAGGCCCAGTGAGCATGGCGTCAGTTGATGTGGTGGTGGTCAATTACAATGCAGGAGAATGCTTGCCGGCGCTGTTGGCACCATGGCAAGGTCATCCCAACATCAAAGTCACATTGGTCGACAACGCATCTGAAGATGGTTCTCAAAAAAAAGCAGAAAAACAAGTACATCACCTGATTCAAAACAGCAAAAACAAAGGTTTCGCCACTGCGTGTAACCAAGGGGCTGCACATGGAACAGCTGATGTGTTGTTTTTTGTCAACCCTGATTGTTTGTTGCCGGTTGATGTATTGCAAGAGATGGCAGATCGTCTGTTGCAATCCAAAGCCGCCCTGATGGGGTGTTGTGTCGTCAACCTGGATGGTTCATTGCAACGAGGGACTTGGCGCAGGCTGCCCACTTTGTGGCGTGTTCTGGTCACCATGTCAGGATTGGAACGGTTGGGCATCAGAGGCATCAATTTAAGCAAACCACCCAGCATGCCAGAAGCCGTCAATGGAGCCTGTTATGCCATCAAGAGACAGGTTTTTGAGTCTGTAGGTGGTTTTGATCCTGAATACCCGCTCCATTTCGAAGATTTGGACCTCTTTGCCCGTTTGGTTCAAGCGGGTCATCGACTGGCTTGTGCCAATGACATCCAAGTCAAACACATCAAAGGCCACTCAAGTACGGACACAAAACAAGTGGCGATTTGGAAAAAACAAGGCTTGTTGCGCTTTTTTGAACGTCACCGCCCAAGATGGGAAGTCGCCATCATTCGTTTTTTGTCAATTTTGAGATGAATTGATAAACGGCCTTTTTGTCGCAGTTGTGGTGCGTCGCCACCACTTTGGCAGCCTGCTTGGGTGGCATCAACGGTTGCAGCAATTGGGCCAATTCCTGGGCTTTCTCATCCAATGCGACAGACTGTTGTTGTACCTGAGGTGCAATGGCGATGACAAACTCACCTTTTTGTTCCACTTCGTTGGTTTTTAACCGGTCGATGATGCCAGATGTGGTGTCATGATAAATGGTCTCAAACGTTTTGGTCATTTCCCTGCCGATGGCAAGGGTGTGGTCACCTCCCAGCAAGTCAGACAGGTCATTTAAACAGGCCATGATCCGGTGAGAGGATTCATAAATGACCGTAGTTTGAGGGGAAGGCAAAAATTGACTCATGACCTTGAGGCGTTGGATCGCTTTGCTTGGCAGGAATCCGAGAAACTGGAAGTTGTGGGTGTCTATTCCCGCCACACTGAGTAAGGCAATGATGGCTGAAGGGCCAGGTATGGGAGAAACGGTGATTCCTGCTTGGTGGGCTTTTTCTACCATCACATAGCCGGGGTCGCTGATCAATGGGGTGCCTGCATCCGACACCAATGCCACGTTTTTGCCCAGACGCAACTGATTCAGTAAATGATCACTGGCTTGTTGCTCATTGTGCTGGTGGTATGCCTTCAATGGTGTCTCAATGCCATGGTGTCGGCACAATTTGGCGCTGTGCCTGGTGTCTTCGCATGCGATCCAATCACAAGACTTCAAGGTCTCTATGGCTCGAAAGCTGATGTCGTCCAAATGGCCGATGGGTGTGGCAACGATGTATAAAATCCCTGAGTCTGATGTCCCCATTGGTGAAGTCTTGAGAAAATTGAATATTTTACTTTATTTCGTTGTGTCTATTCGGGTTACAATTTCAAACATGAAAAACATCTTCAACCCCAAAGGCTTTTTACCCATTATTTTGGTGTTGCTGCTGGCTGCTTGTGGCAGTGCACCTGTGCGTGACAGTCAGCCCAGAGACATGGGCATGTCCCTGTACCAACAAGGCCGTTATTTTGATGCCATCCCTCATCTTGAACGACGTTTAACAGCAGGTGCAGATGCTGCTGAAATCTTGGCCTTGGCGGTGTCTTATCGGCAAATAGGGGAGTCGATAAGGATTTACCCCTTGTTGAATCGAACTGAATTGAGGGGCTTGCCTGAAACTCAAATCTTAAGGGCACAGTTGGCTTTGGATGAAGGCTCTTGTTCAGAGGCCTTGCAATGGACCCAATCGGTGGATCTCCATGAAGTGTCTTATGTTTGGCAGCAAGCACACTGGCAGGTCATGGCGGCATGTGGCTCTGGATCGGCTTCCGGGTTGGCTGCTGCTGAAGCTTTGTGGCGAATGGGGCAGGGTCAACAGCAAAACAGCGATGACTTGGTTCGTGCCTTGTTGGCGGTTGACGACACCACCCTGTTGCAGGCCTTGGGCGAGGTTCATGAACCCGAATGGCGAGGTTGGTTAGAAGCTGCATTCATTCAATTTGGCGCCGATGGTGAGTCAGGTGAGCAGTGGTTGTTGCAATGGTCTGGTCATCCAGCCGCTGCATATTTCCTTGATCAGTCTGAAGTGTTGTCTCGTCAAAAGGTGGCGGTGTTATTGCCTTTCAGTGGTCGGTTTGAAGCCGTGGCCAAGTCGGTCCAAAAAGGGCTGTTGGCGGCATCATTGAGCATGAACCGCTCCACAGAATTGTTGTTTTTTGATACGGGCAGTGACGGTGAAGCCGTTATGGAAGCCTGGTACAACGCCCAAGATCAAGCTGTTGATTTCATCATAGGTCCTTTGGACAAAGCATCGATCAGTCAGTTGGCAACGATGCCAGAATCGCACGTGCCGATGTTGCTGCTGAATCAAGCCGAGATGCAGGTACCTCAGTTCACCTTGTCTCCTGAAGCTGAAGCAGCTGATGTGGCGGAAAAAATGTTTGCCGATGGTCATCGACAAGTTCTGATCATGGCGGCCAATGACAGTTGGGGCGAGCGAATGACCCTTGCATTTGCCCAACGGTTTGCTGATTTGGGTGGAGGGGTGATCAAAAACCAGTATTTTGATGCCACCCAGCATGACTATTCAGCGCAGTTGCAGCAAATGTTGGGATTGGTTGAAAGCCGTTTGCGGACCAAAAAATTACAAAGTTATTTGAAATTATCAGTGGGTGCTCAAGAAGTTGTGCGATCTGATGTGGATGCCATTTTCTTGGCAGCACAGCCAGAGTTTGCTCGTTTGATGGTGCCTCAGTTGAAGTTTCATCACGCCCAGAGGGTACCTGTTTACAGCAGTTCTCATGTTTTTGTTGGTTTTGATCAAAAACAGCACAACAAAGATTTGGAAGGCGTTCAGTTTCCATTGGCACCATTGCAACTGCAAACCGGTGATTTATTGGAAGCCCTGCCTTTTGATATCAAGGGTTTGAAAGGTGTGGATTTGAAGTTGTTTGCTTTGGGTTACGATGCCTTGTTCTTGGCCAATCGCTTGGAATGGATGCAACGATTTTCCAGTGGCAGGTTGAACGGATTATCAGGACAGTTGTCCATGGATAACAATGGAATAGTCAGAAGGCATTTGGCATGGGCCCACTACACTGGTGGCGAAATTTTCGCACAAGAAGACTGAACTCCGGCGCGTATTGGGAACGACAAGCTGAATTGTACCTCCAGTCCCAAGGGATGAAGACGCTGCATAAAAATTACCAAACAAGTGCTGGCGAAGTGGATTTGGTGATGATGGTAGGTGAAGACACGGTGGTGTTTGTTGAAGTGAGGTATCGCTTTCATCAAGCGTGGGCCAATGCGCTGGAATCAGTGACCCCACAAAAGCAAAAGAAAATCATCAAGGCAGCCAGCCAATTGATGAGCAAGAAGCAATGGCACAACCGATACCACGCCAGATTTGATGTGGTTGCGATCCAAGGCGACCCAAAAGAGCCCACGATTGAGTGGATTGAACACGCATTTTATTGAGGAAGACATGATGAAAAGAACGAATCAACTGGCCATTTTGCTGCTGGCGGTATTATTGACCCCAGCCTGTGTCCCTGTGATGGTTGGAGGTGCCCTGGTCACAGCAGTGAATGTGGCACATGATCGCCGTTCATCTGGTCAAGTGATGGATGATAAAATCATCACGGTCAGTGTCAAAAATGAACTGAGAAAAAGCCTGACAGATGACAGCCGAATCAAGGTGAAATCCTACAACGGTGTGGTGCTGCTGGCTGGAGAGGTCACCAACCAACAAGACCGTGTCATCGCCGAGGATTCTGCCGCCATCAAAGAAGGTGTGATGAAAGTTGTCAACGAATTGAAGTTGGTCGATGAAGTGTCCATGCTGGGTCGGCGCACCAAGGACAAATACATCAGCACCAAAGCCAAAGGAAGCCTGCTGAACATAGACATTGAGGGTTTTGATGCCACTCGTGTGTCTGTCACCACAGCCAACCATGAAGTGTTTTTGATGGGCCTGGTGACTCGCGAAGAGGCCCATGCTGTGGTTGAACGCATCCGCAACCTCAAACACGTCAAGCGTGTGGTGAAGATTTTTGAATACATGGATTGATGGTATTAAGTCCAATCAAAATAAAAACCCGCTTCAAAGGCGGGTTTTTTTTGGCCGTCGAAGGGGCCAAAAGTCATGAATTACATTAGGGGCGCTGCAGGGTGGTGTTTGTGTGGTAAGATTTTTGTTTTTGTAGATTTGGGAATGAAAATGAAAACCATGTGGCACATTTTGGCTGTCGGTTTGTTGGCTGGCTCAGTACAAGCCAAAGAATCAGAAGACCCTTTTATTTGGCTTGAGGAAGTGGATGGCGAACAAGCCATGGATTGGGTCTTGTCGACCAACAAAGACACAGCAGACCAATACAAAGCCAAGCCCATTTACAATGAATTGTACAATGAAGCTTTGACTGCACTGAATGGCAAAAGCCGCATCCCTTCCATTTCACAACGAGGTGATTGGGTGTACAACTATTGGCGTGATGAGAACAACCCAAGGGGTGTTTACAGACGCGCCAAATTAAAAGACTTTCAAGCAAGCAAAGCGGAATGGCAAACCGTATTGGACATGGATCAATACAACAAGGACAACGATGGCAAATGGGTGTTCAAAGGCATGTCATGCCTGTCTCCTAAATACCGCCATTGCTTGACCTATCTGTCACCAGGCGGTGGTGATTCGGTGGTCATGAAAGAATTTGACATGAAAAAGATGGCATTCATCAAAGATGGGTTCTCACTCCCGAATGCCAAAATGCGTGTCACCTGGCGTGACAAAGACCACCTGTTCGTTGGTACCGATTTCGGCGAAGGTTCGATGACCACATCGGGTTACCCTCGCATGATCAAATTGTGGAAACGCGGTGACGACTTGAATCAAGCACAATTGATGAAAGCCGCCGATCCAGAAATGGTGTCGATTTTTGCCTACCGCTCAGGTGAAGGAGATGATGCCAAGGATTTCATCATTGAAGGCCCCAGCTTTTGGACATCGATTTATTACCAATGGATTAATGGAGAGGCGAAGAAGCTGGTCTTGCCTGAAACTGCAGTGGTCAATGGTCATTTTGATGGACGCTTGATTGTTTCATTGAAGGCCGATTGGCAGTTTGATGGTCAATTCCTTTCTGAAGGCGATGTCTTGTTGATGAAGCCTGAGATTTTGACGGGTGAAAAGTCAGTGATTGACGCCGGTGATTGGGAAGTCTTTTTACAGCCCAAAGCCAACCAAAATGTGGAGTCCATCAGCACCACTGAAGACACCGTTATCGTCACCCTATTGGAAGATGTGGTGGGGCGTGTGAAAGTGTACCAACAAAATGACGACGGCACTTGGCGCAGCAAAACCGTTCCATTCCCGGACAACGGCGCCATAGGCCTGATGAGTGTGGACAATGAATCTGGCAGTTTTTTTGCTCAATACGAGTCATTCTTGACACCACCGACTTTGTATTTTGTCGATGGCAAAACGATGCAGCCTGAGTCAGTGATGTCACAAAACGCCAGTTTTGACGCGGCACCCTACAAGGTTGAGCAGTTCTTTGCCCGTTCCAAAGACGGCACCTTTGTTCCATACTTTGCCATCATGAACAAAGACACGGTTTATAACGGTAAAAACCCGACCCACATTTTTTCATACGGTGGATTCCGCAACTCTTTGACGCCGTCCTATTCAGGATCGTATGAAGCGTTGGAAGGGGCTTACGGTAAAATGTGGCTTGACCGCGGTGGTGTGTATGTTTCGGCCAACATCCGTGGCGGTGGTGCTTACGGACCCAAGTGGCACAAAGCGGCGTTGCTCGAAAATCGCCACAAAGCCTTCGAGGATTTTGAAGCTGTGGCTGAAGATTTGATCAAGCGCAACATCACTTCGCCTGCGCATTTGGGCATCGAGGGTCGTTCCAATGGTGGGTTGTTGGTGGGTGCGACCATGACACGTCGACCTGACCTTTACGGGGCCGTGATTTGTGGTGTGCCTTTGTTGGACATGAAACGGTACAACAAGCTGTTGGCAGGTGCGTCCTGGATGGGCGAATATGGCAACCCGGACATCCCTGAGCAATGGGATTTCCTTAAAACTTACAGCCCATATCAAAATTTGAAAAAGGACACGAAATATCCCGCCACCTTTTTCTACACCTCCACACGTGATGACCGTGTACACCCGGGCCACGCGCGTAAGATGGCAGCCAAAATGAAATCAATGGGCTACCCCATTTGGTATTATGAAAACATCGAAGGCGGTCATGGTGGGTCGAGCACCAATGAACAAATGGCAGAACGTTTGGCATTGGCATTCACTCACTTGTGGACGCATTTGAAGTAAGCCTTCACTGCATCTGTGTCGATCACAAAAAACCTCAAGGCCAGTGTAGTGTCCTGAACTTGGCTGGGCTATCAGCGGACTGTGAAACTGCCCTATACAAGGCGTCATCCGCAGGGAATGGCCACTTCCT
>JAUHZH010000113.1 GCA_030426065.1 Gammaproteobacteria bacterium | reverse complement strand
ACAAGTAGGGGACGTAATTGGAAAGTCTATATCCAAAATCTATCCTTCTGTTCATGATACCGGATTATACGAACTAATGGTAAAAGGTGCCAACATAGGCACCATTGTGACCGCATAATCAAATTGGAGAACTCGAAATGATTGATGACATCGTCAAAGAAGCTGGCGACAGAATGACCAAAAGCATCGAATCTTTGCACCATGAATTGAAAGGTGTGCGCACTGGCCGTGCCAACACCAGTTTGCTGGATGGTTTGACCGTGGATTACTATGGCACAGCTACGGCCTTGAACCAAGTGGCCAATGTGGCAGTACAGGATGCCAGAACCCTGACGGTGACGCCTTGGGAAAAAACCATGATTGAGCCGATCGAGAAAGCCATCATGACTTCCAGTTTGGGTTTGAATCCGGTCAGTGCAGGCATGACCATCCGGATCCCTTTGCCACCGTTAACAGAAGAACGCCGCAAGGAAATGGTCAAAGTGGTCGGTCAAATTGCTGAAAACAGCAAAATTGCCATCCGCAACATCCGCCGCGATGCCAACAACGATTTAAAAAGTTTGGAAAATGACAACGAACTGACAGAAGACGATGTTCGTTTGGGTGAAAAGAAGGTCCAGGAAGTGACCGACAAATTCGTCAAGCAAGTCGATGACGTTGTGGCGGAAAAAGAAAAAGAGTTGATGGAAATCTGAACCTCGACTCATGGGCATCAACCACATCGCAATCATCATGGACGGCAATGGACGTTGGGCCCAACAACGCAACCGACCCCGCACGTTTGGTCACCAAGCCGGGGTCAAATCTGTCAGGCAAGTCATAGAAGGATCGGTGAAAGCCGGTGTGTCTCATTTGACCTTGTTTGCTTTCAGCTCTGAAAACTGGAATCGACCGGAGGAAGAAGTGTCTCGGTTGATGGATTTGTTCGTCAAGTCCATCGATAAAGAAACACCCGAGTTGAATGCCAAAGGTGTGCAGTTGAATTTCATTGGCGATTTGTCTCAATTCAGTGACGTGTTGCAACACAAAATGCGACAAGCCCGCGCCAATCGACCTGTTCAGACCCGAATGACATTGAACATTGCTGTCAACTACGGTGGCCAGTGGGACATCGTTCAAGCTGCACGGTCCGCAGCTGTTCAAATGCTGAGTGATGGCTTGTCACCCTCTGATTTAGACCAAAAGTGGTACCAACAGCACCTGTGTTTGTCTGACCAGCCACCTGTGGATGTTTTGATTCGCACCGGTGGAGAACACCGCATTTCTAATTTTTTGCTGTGGCAGTCAGCCTATGCTGAAATCTTTTTCGAAGACATTTTGTGGCCTGATTTTGATCAGGCGGCTTTACAATCTGTGATCGAACGATTCGCCCACAGGGAACGCCGTTTCGGCCAAACCAGTGAGCAAGTCAATGCTTAAACAAAGGATCATCACAGCCGTTCTGTTGGCTCCCATCGTCATTGGATTGGTGGCTTGGGGGCAGCCATGGGCCGTGATGGCTTTGTTTGCACTGATTCAAACCGTATGTAACTATGAATGGATGTCGATGAATCAAATCGACAAAAAATCTGCGCGCAACCTGGCTGTGGTACCCACGGCGATGACTTTGCTGCTGTGGTTCCAGTGGCCAGAGCAAGCGCCTTTGGGGTATTTCTTGTTGCCAGTCATGGCGCTTATTTGGGGTGCTGCTCTGTGGTGGTTGGTGAACTACCGGCGCGGTACGGGACATCCTGTTCGCAATGCGGTAATCAAAAATGTGGCCGGTCTACTGGCCTTGGCGCTGATGATGTTGTCAGTGCTTCACATCAACACAAAATCAGACGGCAACTGGTGGCTTTTGATCCTGCTGTTCATCATTTGGGTGGCCGACATAGGTGCCTATTTCAGTGGGAAAACCTTTGGTAAAAACAAGCTGGCGGTCAACATCAGTCCGGGAAAAACTTGGGAAGGTGTCATTGGTGCTCAGTTGTTTGTGGCCCTGTTTGCTTTGTTGGTCGCCCATTGGATGGGTGTCCAATGGTATTTGTTGATTTTGATATTCCCTTTGGTGGCTTTGTTTTCTGTTGCCGGTGATTTGACTGCTTCATTGGGTAAGCGCCAAGCTGGCGTCAAGGACAGCTCGCAGCTGCTTCCAGGCCACGGTGGGTTCATTGATCGGTTTGACTCTTTGATTGCAGCAGCGCCTTTGTATGCACTGTTGATGTTTGGTTTATGAAACAGTTGGCCTTACTGGGTGCAACAGGATCAATCGGTGATTCGGTTTGTGCCATCGTCAGAAAACACCCTGAACGGTTTGGCTTTTTTGCCATGTCCGCTCACAGCAACTGGCAAAAAGCCCTGCAACTGGCGATCGAATTCAAGCCCCGACACCTGATCATCACAGAACATCAAGCGCACCAAGCTTTGCAAACAGAATCATTGCCTTCAGGCACCCAGCTCCATTGGGGTGGTGATGTTTTGAATGGTGTGGTTGCCGAGCCAGAAGTTGACTTGGTGGTGGCGGCGATAGTAGGCAGTGCAGGAATGGCTTCGGTCATGGCAGCAGTGGCAGCAGGTAAAACGTTGCTGTTGGCGAACAAAGAATCGATTGTTTCGGCTGGTGCATTGGTGATGCCGCTGGCCAAAGAAAAAGGCGCGCAAATCATACCGTTGGATTCTGAGCACAATGCCGTATTTCAGTGTTTACCTGATGGTTACCAAACCGGTCACCGACCCAAACAAGTCAAACACATCACATTGACGGCCTCGGGTGGCCCTTTTTGGTCGAAACCCATGACCGAATTTGCTTCCATTACACCGGGTCAAGCAGTGGCCCACCCCAAATGGGACATGGGTGCTAAAATTTCAGTGGATTCGGCCACCTTGATGAACAAGGGGCTTGAAGTGATTGAAGCCCATTGGTTGTTTGATCTGGGTGAGCAGGACATCGATGTGGTGGTTCATCCGCAAAGCACCATCCACTCTTTGGTTCATTATGTGGACGGATCGGTGTTGGCGCAATTGGGCTCGCCAGACATGCAAATCCCGATCTCTTATGGTCTGGGTTTGCGAGACCGGTTAGAGAATGAAGGTGCGTTTTTGGATTTGCTTGCTTTGTCTCGCTTGGACTTTCATGAGCCGGACACGGAAAAATTCCCATGCCTTCGGCTGGCCAGAGAAGCCATCCAAGCCGGTGGTACCTTGCCAGCGGTGTTGAATGCCGCCAATGAAGTGTCTGTTGCGGCTTTTTTGGAAGGGCAAATGGGCTTCATGGAAATCCCGTCTGTAAACGAATCCCTGATGATGCAGTACGGCGCCGTGCCAGTGACTTCATTGGAACAATTGCAAGCTTTGGATGCTGAGGTCAGAGCGGCTGCGCAAAAATTGATAGGAAAGAAGAACTGATGGATGCTTTGTTGAGTGTGTTTTGGTTGATTGTCACTTTGGGTGTGTTGGTGACTTTCCATGAATTGGGGCACTTTTGGGTGGCGCGTTTTTTTGGCATCAAGGTGCTGCGTTTTTGTGTCGGTTTTGGTAAGCCGATTTGGTCACGTTATGACAAACACGGGACTGAGATTGCTGTGGCTCCGATACCATTGGGCGGCTACGTCAAGATGCTCGACAGTCGCGACTGCGACGTGAGTCATGAGTCACCCCATCATGTTTTCAACAACAAACCCATTTACCAAAGGTTTTTGGTCATGTTTGCAGGACCTGCCTTCAACTTCATCTTGGCTTTTGTCCTGTATTGGTTGATGTTTGTTGTGGGTAAGCAGGAAATCACGCCCACATTGGGTGAGTCGGAAAGGTTCATGGCCGAAGCCGGTTTTGAAAGTGGTGACCAATTGATCGAAATGGATGGAGAAATCATTCACACGTGGTCTGATGTCTCATTGGCTTTGATCACAGCAGGCATCGATCGTCGAGACATTCCAGTGACGGTGAAAACGACATCAGGGACTAAATTGGAACGCACATTGCCTTTGTCATTGGTTGATGATTCGGTCAGTGAAGAAGATTTATTCGAAGCCATAGGCCTGAAGCCTTGGGTCATCCCTGCACCCGCCGTGATGGGTGCATTGGATCAAGATTTACCGGCAGCACAAGCGGGATTACAAACAGGTGATCGCATCACAGTCATCAATAAGACACCGATTGATGATTGGTATGACGTGATCAAGGCAGTCAACGGATTAAACCAAGGTGCCGTAGAAATCAGTTTTGAGCGCAATGGCCAAAGCAAACAAGTGACCATTCCCCAGTTGGCCACAGACCCTGATGATCCCAAACGATTGATTTTGGGTGTCAGGCCTGAACAACCCAGCGAACAAGACATGGCATTTGCCCGTTCATTGGTTTTTTCTATGAGTTATGGTCCAGTGGCAGCCATCAATCAAGCCTGGTTGGAAACCGGAAAAATCACCAGCAAATCTGTCGAAATGATTTGGAAGTTGATCACAGGTCGGGCCTCCGTTAAAAATTTATCAGGCCCCATCACCATTGCTCAAGTGGCCAATGATTCTGCTCAGAGGGGCTTTTCATGGTACCTGTCTTTCCTTGCTTTGATTTCTTTGAGCTTGGGTTTGATTAATTTGATGCCCGTGCCGATGTTGGATGGTGGCCAAATGTTGTTCTTGCTGTTTGAAAAAATAAAAGGTGCGCCTTTGAGTGAGCAGTTTGAAATCAGGGCACAAATGGTGGGGATGTTTCTTTTACTTTCTTTGATGTCAGTGGCATTTTATAACGACATTTTACGTTCCTTGTCTTAAAATACAGCTAAAAAATAACGATTATACTTATGCGAAACCTTATTTTACTTGTGTTGTTGCTGGGCTTTTCTGCGCACGCAATGGAGCCTTTCACTGTATCCGACATCCGCATCATCGGTGCTGATCGAATTTCACACGGTACCATTTTTTCGCATTTGCCGATCAAACGGGGCGATTTGGCCACCCGTGAATTGGTGGGTACGGCCATTGAAAGGGTTTTCGCAACGGGCTTTTTCCAAGATGTGAAGTTGGCCAAAGATGGAGACATTTTGATTGTCCGAGTGGTTGAGCGACCAGCCATTGCTACCATCAGCATCAGCGGAAACAAGAGCATCAAGACCGAAGAATTGATGAGTGGATTGAGTAACATCGGGTTGGCAGAGGGTGAAGTGTATGACAACTTGGAGTTGGAGCGGGTCAAAAATGAACTGACTCGTCAGTTCTTCTCTCGCGGTAAATACAACGTCTCGGTCAAAACTCGTGTCAAAGAGTTGGATCGTAACCGGGTCTTGATTGCCATCACCATTGAAGAAGGCAAGTCAGCCAAAATCCGCCACATCAAAGTGGTGGGCAACACGGTATTTTCTGATGAAGAATTGATTGAAGCCTTTGAGTCAGGCACCACCAACTGGTTGTCTTGGTATTCTCAAAACGACCAATATTCAAAAGAAAAGTTGAACGGCGACTTGGAAGTGTTGAAATCCTATTACATGGATCGCGGTTACATCAACACCGAAGTAGAATCAGTGCAAGTAACCATCAGTAAAGACAAAAAAGACATTTTCATCACTGCCAACATCCAAGAAGGCGATTTGTTCCGATTTGGACCACAAGAGATAACCGGTGATTTGATTTTCGATAAATCAGTAATGCAAAGTTACTTGTTAACCAAAGAAGGTGAAACCTTTGCCCAAAATAGGGTTGAATTCTCATCAGATCGCTTGAAAGCAGTATTGGCCAACCGAGGTTATGCTTTTGCTGAAGTGACGCCTGTTCCCGAGATCAATGAAGAAGACAAGACAGTGGGGATGACTTATTTCATCAACCCAGGTAAAAAAGTCTATGTCCGTCGAATCAATTTCAACGGTAATGTCAAAACCAAAGATGAAGTGTTGCGTCGTGAAATGCGCCAATTTGAAGGCGCTTGGTTTTCTCAAGCGTTGATTGACCGATCCAAGCTGCGCTTGCAACAAAGGCCTTTTGTTGAAGAAGTGGAAATTGAAACACCTCAAGTGCCAGGTACGGATGACCAAGTTGATGTCAATGTCAAAATCAAAGAACGCAACTCTGGCCAGTTCACTTTCGGTTTGGGTTATTCTCAACTCAGCGGCTTGAATTTGTCGGGCAGTGTGTCATTACAAAACCTGCTGGGAACCGGTAACACCGTTTCTGTGGCAGTGAATACCAGTAATTATTACAAACGGTTGAACATCTTTTACCAAGACCCTTATTTCACTGACGATGGCATTTCATTGGGTTATTCAATGAATTATTCGAACATCAATCAGGGTGAAGCCAACATCGCACAATTCAATTCAACCAATGGTTCCTTGGGTGTGCAAGCCAGTTTCCCCATTTCTGAGTTTGATCGTATTTTCACCAACCTGTCTTATGAGCGGGTGGCCTTGCGAGCCAATGAAGGTGTGACGGCAACGGCCATTATCGATGATTTGTTGGATTTGGGCGGTTACACTTACAATTGTCAATTGATTTTCAGACCAGAGCAAGACGACGATTTGCCGGCATTGACACCCCAATGTAATGACGGCGTGATTCCGCCACCGACAGGGGATGATCCCGAAACCATCAAAGTGCCGTTCCAATACCGCAGGGCATTCACTTTGTACAAAGCTGAAGCCCGATGGGCCAGGGACTCCAGGAACCGTTTCTTCAACCCAACAGCGGGTAGTTATCACTCGATTGGTATCGAGGCTTCTTTGCCGAGCAGTTCCGCAGAGTTTTACAAAATCAACCTGAAAGAGAACATTTTATTCCCGTTGGGTGACATTTTCACGCTTTCACTGAAAGGTGAATTGGGATACGGTGATGGCTATGGTGATACCAATGGTTTGCCGTTCTTTGAACACTTTTTCACCGGTGGTGTGAACTCTGTTCGTGGTTATGACGACAACACATTGGGTCCTAAATCCACCGTTGATGACAGTTTGTTGGTGGATTTGAATGAACCAGTGACATCAAGGGAAGGTGATGCCGTCGGTGGATCGTTCAAAGTGGTGGGTTCAGCGGAATTGATATTCCCGCCGCCTTTCGCCAAAGACAACAATGCGGCCAGAATTGCCTGGTTTGTTGATGTCGGTAATGTGTTTGATGATT
>JAUHZH010000112.1 GCA_030426065.1 Gammaproteobacteria bacterium | reverse complement strand
ATTTATGCCACAGGTGTCATCCGACCTGATTTGATTTTAAGAGATTTGATTCAAATGCTGCATCCTGAACTCATCGATGCGCCTTATGTATTCATTCAACCTGATCACCAAACCCCGCGCCAATGACTCAACTTTCGAAAAACAATGACATGAGATTGAATCGGTCTTGTATGACGCTTCTTTGCTTGATTTCTTTGTTCGGAGTGGTTGTTTTTGCACTCACTTACGGACAAGTTCACATCAGTTTTGATCGGCTTTTTTCGGCACTGATGGTCACAGGTGATGATCCGATTGCGGAACAAATTGTGCTTAGCATCCGGTTGCCCAGGGTGCTGACAGCGGTGATTGCTGGTGCTGCACTGGGCATTTCTGGTGTATTGATGCAAACCTTGTTTCGCAACCCCATGGCCGATGCGTGGTCTTTGGGCTTATTGGCAGGTGGACAATTGGGTGTGGCTTTGATAGTGACGGCAGCGGCTTTTGCGGGCCCTGCGGCATTGGATTTTATTTCAGGTTTCAAGGGCATTGGTTTAACCGCAGGTGCAGTGATCGGCATAGCATGTTTTGCCATGATCATGATTGCTTTGGCTCGCAGGGTCGGAAACATCACCTTGTTGGTGGTCGGTTTGATGTTGGGGTTCACTGTTCAAGGATTGGTCAGCATCATCATGCATTTCGCCAATCGCATCGGTGGTCGCGTTTTCTCCGGTTGGAATGATGGCACTTTTGCTGCCACGCAAATGGCTGACGTGTCGTGGTTACTGGTTCCCATAATGGTTGGTGTTTTTTTGGCCATCATCAGCGCCAAAGGTTTGAGTGCAATGCAACTGGGTGAAACGTATGCCAAATCAATCGGGATGAACACCAAATCACTCAGGTGGCTTACATTAACTGCAGTTGTTTTGCTGGTGGCTCCTGTGACTGCTTTTTGTGGGCCTGTGACCTTCATTGGCCTGATTGTTCCCCATTTTGCCAGAGCCATTGCCAGAACTTCGCAAATTTTGCCTCTGTTACCCGTGGCTGCAGTCTGCGGTGCTTTGTTGGCAACCACTGCCGACGCGGTGGTTCATTTACCTTGGGAACAACACTTTTTGCATTTGAATGCGATATTGGCATTGATTGGAGCACCGGTTGTGATTGTTTTATTGGTTTTTTCTAAGCACATGAGGGGGACTGTGTGATGTTGCAATTGAATCAATTATGTTGTGGTTATCCTTCATTGTCCAAACCAGTGGTAGATCCTGTTGAAACAGAGCTGAAGGCAGGAGAATTTGTGTGTGTCATTGGTCGAAACGGTGTTGGAAAGTCCACTTTGATGAGAACCATAGCAGGGCTTCAACCTGCCATCAGCGGATCAGCACATCTCATGAGCAACGATTTGGCGCAAATGACGGCCAACGAACGCGCCAGACACTTGGCTGTGGTGACCACTGTAAAGGTAAACAGTCCCGGTCTTTTGGTGGATGATGTGTTGGCCTTGGGCCGACTGCCATTCACCAACTGGCGAAATCAACTCACACAAAAAGATTTCGACATCATCAACAACGCCATTGAGATGACCAACATTTCAGCTCATTTGGGTCAACCACTGAACAGTTTGTCTGATGGCCAGCGCCAAAGGGTGATGGTTGCACGTGCCTTGGCGCAAACACCCAAGGTCATGATATTGGATGAAATCACCGCATTCCTCGATTTACCCAGCAGAGTAGAAATCATGGTCATGTTAAGAAACCATGCAAAGCAGAACAATGGAATCGTACTGCTATCCAGCCATGACCTTGACTTGTCTTTGGAGTTAGCAGACAAAGTTTGGCTGATGGAAGGTGGTCAACTGCATGACGGCTCCCCCAATCATTTGATAGACAATGATTTGATTTCTGATGCTTTTTCCAGTCAAGACATTGGCTTCAGCAAATCTCAGAAGCGCTTCATATTAGCTGAAAACGAGTCAACTCCACACCATTAACTTCTGAGAGCTTTTAATCACATTCATCTGCCATTTTTTTAAACAGATTCACCTGATACTAAAGGAAATGGGTGACTTGTGTGTTATAACAACCATCCAAATAAATGACTGAATGGGTATGGAAAATATGAATCACACTTCATTTGATTTTTATCGAACGGGTGAAAAAGTTTCGCGCTTGATTGGAGCGAAGTTGTATGTTTTGGTGTGTTGCTTGGTGGTGGCCGTTTCAGCTTGGTCACAAACACCCATACAGGTGGAAGCGATGTATCCAGAACTGGTTGAGCAAAGCCACACACTCCAATTGAGTGGCTCGGTGCAAGCCAAGCAAAACGCACAATTGGCCACTTTGGAATCGGGCCGTGTGGAAAGTCTGGCTTTTGAGGTTGGCGATGTGGTTGAACAAGGCCAAGTTTTGCTGACATTGGAACACCATTTGGCTGAATTGCAGCTGGCTGGTGCTGCAGCAGAATTGGAAGCGGCTGATTTGAACCGCCAAGAGGCCAAACGCTTGTATGATGAAGTGCAGCGTTTGTCTGCCCAAAAAGTCGTGGCCAAGACCTTGATTGCTGAAAGGGCGGCATTGTTGGCCCGCGCTGAAGCGGAACTGGCCAGGGTCAAAGCCAACCACAGCGTACAAAAGGAACGGTTAAATCGTCACCGTTTAAAAGCACCCTTTGCTGGCGTGATTGCTGAAAGGCATGTCGATGTCGGTGAGTGGGTCACGCCACAGAATCCTGTGTTGACCTTGGTGGCGCAATCAGACTTGCGTCTGACTGTTGAAGTGCCTCAACAACACTACCACACCTTGATCAATGCCACGGATGTACAGGTGAAATTGATTCCAGATGCCGTGGGGAACGAACCTGTTTTGACCCGATTGAGCCGGCTGGTTCCGGTGTCAAATTTTCAAACCCGCACATTCACTGCGCAAATGGATTTACCTGAAGGTGTTTCAGGTCATTGGATACAAGGCATGTCAGCCACAGCAGAAATGACCATCCCTGGCAGTTCGAATGCGTCGATCGTGTTGCCGCAAAGTGCCATCAAAAGACACCCCGATGGCAACAGCAGCGTGTTTGTCGTTGAGAATAACCGAGCCAAAAGGGTGGTGACATCGTTCACACCGATGGCCGGTGGCCTGGTGTCCATTCAGGGCTTATCAGCCAAGCAAGCATACATCACCAAAGGTGTTGAAGTGTTGAAAGATGGTTCTTTGGTAGAAGCCCAGATCATTCAGGACAAAAGACCATGATCGAAGCAACGGTGAAGCGCGGCATTCTGGTCACCGTGCTGGTTTTGATCACTTGCATTCTGGGAATCGTTGCATCCGTGAAAATTCCGGTCCAAATGATCCCAGATTTGGAAGTCAGGACCATCACAGTACAAACCGGCTGGCCTGGCGCCACACCACAAGATGTGGAAAAAGAAATCTTGATTGAGCAAGAGCGGTATTTGCGCAGTTTGCCCAATTTGAAACGGATGATTTCTTCAGCCGGCATGGGGTCGGCCAGGATTGAGCTTGAGTTTCCTTTTGGTGTCGATGTCAACGAAGCCTTGATTCGTGTCAGCAATGCCCTCAGCCAAGTGCCTGCTTACCCAGAGAATGTGGATCAGCCCCGTTTGTATTCCAGTTCCTTCTCAAGCAATGCGTTCATGCATTTCAGGTTGATTCCTTTACCGGGCAACCCCATGCAATTGGACATCGACATGTTGAGGGATTTTGCCGATGATTATGTCCGCCCCCGAATGGAGAGTGTTTCAGGCATTTCTCAAGTGGATGTGCGTGGAGGTGCAGCCCGTCAAATTCAAATCAAGATCGACACCAATCGGCTGGCCCAAAGGGGCATCACACTGAGTCAAGTGCGAGATGCCATTCGAGCCAGAAACTCAGATGCGTCAGCGGGTGACTTAGAGAGCGGTGAAACCCGGTATTTATTGCGTGTCGTGGGCCGTTTTGAACAGCTTGCAGACTTAGAAAATTTGATCATTGACCAATCTGCGAACAGCACCTTGATGTTGAAAGACATTGCTGAAGTGACATTGGATCATTATGAAACCAGGAGTTTGTCATTTGCAGACGGCCAACGCAGTTTGTCATTGTCGGTCAGGCGTGAAAGCGGTTCCAATGTGATTGCGATCAAGTCGGCCTTGTTGCCGTTGGTTGAAGAATTGAATGCGTCCTTATTGGCTCAAAATGGTTTGGTTTTGAAATTGGCCAGTGATGACGTGCAGTACGTTTCCAATTCATTAGAAAACGTGTGGTTCAACTTAGGCCTGGGTGCTTTGTTGGCCACATTGGTGATGTTTTTCTTTTTGCGTTCCGGCCGGTCCACATTGGTGGGTGTGATGGGCATTCCTGTGTGCACCATTGCCGCCTTTTTGGCATTGATGGCCTTTGGACGAACCATCAATGTGATTTCTTTGGCAGGCGTGGCTTTCGCCATTGGGATGACGGTGGACAACACCATTGTGGTTCTGGAGTCCATCATGCAATTCCGCAAAAAAGGTTTGAGCCGTTTTCAAGCCGCCACAGAAGGCGTCAAAGAGGTTTGGCCCGCGGTTTTGGCATCCACCGCCACCACCGTGTTGGTGTTTGCCCCCATTTTGTTTATTGAACAAGAAGCAGGGCAGTTGTATTCTGACATTGCCATAGCCATTTCTGGAGCCATCATTGCTTCCATGCTGGTTGCTGTCTTTGTCATCCCAGTTGCCATGGCCCATTTGGGCAAGGAACATTACACACCGGGAAAATCGCTGCAGCTGGGGTCGCGCTGGATGCGATTGGTGGCCTTGTTCACAAAAAGCAAACAAGGGGCCAGGATTTGGGTTCTCGGCTTTTTTGTGGTGATTCTGGGCAGTGCCTATGTTTTGATGCCGCCGGCAGAGTACCTACCAGAGGGAGAAGAGCCCAAAGCTTTTTCTTCGATGTTTGCGCCCCCGAATTACAACCTCTCTGAGATGGAAAAAATCGGCGCGGACTTGCGCGCCTATTTCAAAGACCACCTCAATGCATCCCCAGAAGCTTATCTGGCGGGTGAAACCGACATGCCACCATTGGCTTATTACAGCATGTCCATATCCATTGGTCGAATATGGTTCCTCAGTGCGCCAGTGGATTCGGATCACATCCATGCCATGATGGATGCCATCACAGCCAAATTCAGAAGCTATGAAAACATGCGGGCTTTTTCGTCTCGTGGGTCCATCATTTCCAGTAACGACGGTGGCACGCGTGCCGTTGCTGTTGATTTGGCTGGCAGCAACTTGATTGAACTGTACCAAGCAGCAGAAGCCGTCTATGAGGCAGCTGAAGCGGTGTTTGATAACCCACAAATCAATTCGAACCCCAGCTCGTTAACCCTCAACCAACCCCTGATTGAAATACGTCCTCGATGGCAGCGTTTGGCAGAGCTTGGCATCAGTAACCGAGCATTTGGTTATGCGGTCGCTGCCATCAGTGACGGCGCCTATGTCGATGAGTTCATTTTGAACGACGACAAAGTGGATATATTCATGTTCAGTGGAGCGGGTAACCAACAAACCATCGAAGCCTTGTCAGCTGAGCCTTTGACCTTGCCACAAGGTGGCGTGATTCCTTTGAATGCGGTGGCTGATTTGGTTGAAAGCAAAAACAGCGATTCAGTCAGGCGTGTCGATGGCAGCCGCACGGTAACGGTTTATATCATTCCTCCCAGAGACGTCGCCTTAGAAACAGCAGAAGCGAAAGTGCGCAACGAATTATTGCCGTCCTTGTGGCAAAAAGGCCAAATCGCCCAAGGCATCAACGTCAGCATCAGTGGCGCAGCCGATCAATTGGAATCCACCCAAGCCGCTTTGTCCAGTAACTTCATGGTGGCCATCGTCCTGTGCTATTTGTTACTGGTGGCCATATTCACACATTGGCGCTATCCGGTATTCATCCTGGCCACCGTGCCCCTTGGCATGGCAGGTGGTTTGCTGGGCTTGATCGCCGTCAATGGCGTCAATGCTGCACTGGGTGCCATGGGCATGACAGCTGCACACCAGCCATTCGACATGATTACCATGCTCGGTTTTTTGATCCTTTTGGGTACAGTTGTCAACAACCCAATTCTCATAGTCGACCAAACGCGGCGTTTCCTTAATCAAGGCGAGCCGGTTCAATCTGCCGTCCGCCAAGCCGCACAAAAACGACTCAAACCCATCTTGATGTCAACGGCCACCACCATCTTCGGCTTGGCTCCATTGGTGTTGATACCCGGGGAGGGCACTGAACTGTATCGAGGCGTCGGCATCATCGTCATGTGTGGCATCTTTGTATCCACCTTCCTCAGCCTGACCTTCTTGCCCGCGCTGTTGATGGCTTTTTTGGGAAACAAGAAGAGTGATTGAATGCATTGAACTCGTTAACACACAATGGATTTGCTGATATAAAGACAGCATTTCTTCACTCACCTGACTATACTCACTGTTAAAACAATATGACTTTATAAATTGTTATATAACAATCACATACAGAACATATGTGATGTAATTAATTAAATGAATAACAAATAATACTAGCAAATTTTCTAATAAATTCACTCAAAAATACTGGTCATGACAAAGAACAAAGCGGTGATGATTGCCAACAACGTTGTGAACACGCCTGTGCTTCTGGAGCGCAGCCAACCTGATGCGCCAATGTTGGCGACCAAACAAGTCACACCGATGCCGTAACTGGCCACCATTGATTTCCACAAAAGATTGATTTCTTGGGAATTGGTGGTTTCTGGGGAGGGGAATTCTGGATGCAGGGCAATGATCAGGCGCAAAGAAGACACCACAGATATCAGAAACCGCCGAGTGCGGAAATACCCACCATCCAATTCACCAATTTTCCGGCATTTTTTAAAATAACCAAGGTGATTAAAATGGTGATGGTGACACCACCCAAGAACACGCCAACCAATGACATTTGTTCTGCCACTTCATGGGCGTAGACATATGTTGCAATGATTTCATTCATGGTTCTGTGCTTTGGGGGTTGTTTAAATCGCTATAATGCAAAACATCTTAACTGATTTCTCCACAACATTTAATCCATGTTTTGAGTTGGCGAATTTGTACCAAAGTTGATCGAAACACACAAAACTTGTTGAGTACAA